>CANKJN010000042.1 GCA_947482345.1 Spartobacteria bacterium | reverse complement strand
GGCACCTTGTCGAGAACGCCTTCCTTCACATCAAAAGATGGAGAGGGATCGCCACCCGTTATGCGAAAAATGCCTCCTCCTTCCTGGCTGCTATCCAAATACGCTGCATCGCTCTCTGGGCTCTTATCTCGTGACTACACTATCTAGGATTGCTAGCCAACAAAACCCAACTAAAATACCGGGGTCATGGCAACCGACAATCCCGCCACAATGCCTCCCGGTCCACACGATCTACGCGTGGTCCGCTCCACCGGGGAGACGACGGCCCTTGCCCGCGACCTTCTTCCGCTCCTGAAGAAGTCGGGAGTCGTCAGCCTCGAGGGGCCGCTGGGGGCGGGCAAAACCCATTTCGTCAAAGCCGTGGCCTCCGCGCTCGGAGTCTTCGGTGATGTCACCAGCCCCACGTTCACGCTGCTGCAGAGCTATGGGGAGGGGGCGGGCCGGATGCATCATTCCGACTGGTATCGCATGGAGAGCGAAGGGGAGGTGCGGGCGCTGGCGCTTGAGGAATATTACGGCGAGGGGGTGATGTTCATCGAATGGGGTGACAAGTTTCCCTCGCTACTTCCCCCGGGGACACTCCGGATACGAATCGAGCCCCAACCGGATGAATCGCGACTGATCACATGGACGGAGGAGCACCGATGAGGATTCTCGCACTCGACTCCTCCTCACCCGTCGCCTCGGTGGCCGTGGTCTCCTTCCATGACGGAGCCGCGAAGATCCTCTTCGAGGAGAACACCCCGCACGCTCGATCCGATTCCTCGGCACTCTTTCATGCACTGGAAGCTGCCGTCAGCGCATGCGGCAAACCGGACGCCCTCTGCGTGGGACTCGGGCCCGGATCGTACAACGGCCTTCGGGCAGGCATCGCGGCGGCGCGGGGATTCGCAACCGCCCTCACTCTCCCTCTCCACGCCATCCCCTCGCCCCTCGCCCTGCCGGGGCCGGACTCGGGATTCTGGGCCGTGGGAGATGCCCGCGGCGGGCATTACTGGATAGCCCGGATCAGCAAAGGACATTTCCTCGAGGAACCAAGGCTTCTTTTGCCGGGGGATGCCCTCGCCCACGCTTCAACACAGGACATCCCGATCCTTTCAGCGGGCCCTCTTGGGGAATTCCTCAACCCCGTGGACTCCGGACTTCAGGCCTCCATGGAGGTGACGATCGCCACGCCCGGTGCTCATCGGCTTGCAATACTCGCCGAAAAGAAGGATCCCTCTTACCTCGTGCCACTGACCCCCGAGCCACTCTATCTGAAGCCGCCGCACATCACGGCACCTAAGGAAGCGCTGATTAAATCCCATGAAGGCCGCTGAAGAGCATTTGCTGATTTTTGAAGGCGCGAGTGCTGGGCAACACATAGCTGCGGGAGCGGCTGGGGTAGATTTGCCGCAGGCAAACCCGTCAGGGCGAGCCTCGCGGGAGCGAGCGAGTCAATACCCGCAGCGGTCTCGCCCGAGCGAGCAACGCCGCAACGACGAGCGGCTGGAGCCGCGTCGTAGCCTGCGAAGCAGTCCGAAGGACGAGCCCGTCGGGAGACGGCGAGGCAAAAATCGACAAATGGCTTCAGCCCTCCGGGTTGCGGCGATAACAGGCCGGAGGCTGTGTTGGCTTGGCGCTTTGCTTGCCCGGCCGTTGCTTCGCATCCGTTACGGCAGCCCACTGTGGGGATGCTCGTGCCAAGCCGCCTTGCCCGCGGCCAATTCTTCCCGCAACGGCCTCTATGCGATTTCATCAGCGATTCCTAAGGCTTCCGCCGCCACCCGATGAACGCCCGCTCCCGCCTGCTCATACCTCTGCTGGTCCTCACCGCCATTCCTCCCTGCCGTGCCCAGACCGCCGGGACCTATGTGCCGGTGGATGAGAACCCTAAGCCGACCTGGGAGACCCAGAAACAGGCGCGCACATTCCAACTCGGCATCCCCGCACCGCGCGGCCTGATCACCGACCGAAACGGCTATCCCTTCGCCCAGAGCAGACTCAGCTACAATCTCGCACTCCAGTTCCCCTCGCCGCTCGACTGGAAGGATCCGAAGGTCATCGCGTTCGCGCGCCAACAGATCACCTTTGCGAAGGGATTCCTGGGACGGGAAATCACCGTCAGCGACCAGGCGATCCTGACGCACTATCGCAACCGGGGACTCCTTCCCCTCGTCCTCATCGAGGATCTCCGCCCCGAGGAGCTTGCTGCGGCGCGGCGCGGGCTCACCAGCCACCTGATTCTGCAGCAGGTCTACGCCCGCTTTTACCCCAACGGAGAGCTTGCCTCACACATCATCGGGTACACCGGCAAGGAGGCACCTCTCTCGGTGCGCCCCATTGAGAACAAGGATCTCATCTTCACCGAGAGCCAGGGAAGGGAGGGCATCGAGCAGACCTTCGACTTCCAACTCAAGGGGAAGCCCGGAAGCATCCACCTCACCTACGACGCCGAGGGCCGGAAAACCTCCGAGCGCATCGTGCAGCCTCCCGTTCCCGGCGATACCGTGATCACCACGATCGACCAGAACCTTCAGCGGATCTGCGAGAAAGTCCTGCGGGAGAACTGCAAGAAGGGAGCCATCGTCGTCATCGATCCCTGGACAGGCGAGATCCAGGCCATGGCCTCCTGGCCGCAGTTCAATCCCAACCATTTCGTCCCCGTGCTCAATCCCCAGATCTACAGGCAGGTGAGCGACGATCCCTCCACCCCGCTTCTGCCGCGCGCCTTCCGCTCGGCCTATCCGCCGGGGTCGACCTTCAAGACCTATGTCGGCGTTGCCGGATTCCAGTCGGGGAAACTTACCGCCAAGGACACCTACAGCGGTCCGCAGGCCATCGACATCGGCAACTTCACCTTCCACAACTGGAAGAAATACAATGTCGGAAAGCTGAATTTCCTCGAAGCCCTTACCCAGTCGTGCAACACCTGGTTCATCCAGGTCGGCCTCAAGATCGGCGCACCCGACATCATCCTCTGGGCGAACCGGCTGGGACTCGGCAAGCGGACCGGCATCCCGCTCAAGGCCGAGGCCCAGGGAAACATCCCCAACGACGACTACATGATGAGGGTCCAGAAGCGCAGGATCCTCAAGGGTGACGTCGCCAACATGAGCATCGGCCAGGGAGACATCGTGATCACCCCGCTCCAGATGGCGCAGGCCTACGGGGTCATCGCGACCGGCGGAGAGTTCCACCAGACACGGCTGGTGAAACAGATCCAGGGCATCGACAACAAAGTCCTCGCCGCCTACCCCGACCGCATCCGCGATGATCTCCAGATCAAGCCACAGGACATGGCCACCCTCCGCGAGGCGCTGGTGGCCGTCACCGAGGATGGTCAGGGAACGGCTCATCAGGCCCAGGCCAAGGGTGTCCACGTCGCGGGAAAGACCGGAACCGCCCAATGGGGACCGCAGAACAAACAGCGCACGGCGGCATGGTTCGCGGGATTTGTCCCTGCGGAGAATCCGCAGTATGCATTCGCAGCGGTCTACGAGGGGGAACCGGGCGACAACTCCGTGCATGGAGGAAGTCATGCCGCTCCACTCATCGGCAAGGTGCTCAAGGAAATCTACGGCTCCAAGGCTTCCGACAAATCAGGAGAGAAGGAGAAATCGGAATCCCCCGAAAAGCCCAAGGAAAATCAACCAGCCGACGAGTCGAACTGAGGGCAGTAAGGAGGCAAGATCATTGGTGCCGACAGAGATTTCCCTCAGCTTTTACTGATGGATCTCCCCTCATCCGCGTCGATGTAGTCGAACTGGCCTTTGTGAGAGGTTCGAAAAGATAAAATTCACAGGGATGAAGGGGATAAAAGGGATGGAGAAATTCTAAGATTCCAAACCTTTCTGGACTCTTCTGCTTCTATCTCCTTCATCCCCTTCATCCCCTTCATCCCTGTAAGTCCTTTTCCCTACCAGGGTCCTATCTGATCTCTCTCCCCTCGTCGGCGTCGATGTAGTCGAACATGGTCTGGATCTCATCACGGGTCTCGAATCCGCTCTCTTTCTTGCGGCGGATCAGGATCTCGCTCGCGTCGTCCCGCCATCCCCGCTTGGTCATGAAGCCGTTCCAGATCTCGATCTGCTCCGCGGTCGGTTCGGCGCCGCGCTTCATCGCCCAATCCCAGACTGCTTCATCATCGAGCCCCGCCTTCACCTGGGAAGCCAGTTCGTCGTAGGGAACTCCCAGAAACTTGCAGCATCGGTCATCGAAACCCTTCCCGAGGTTTGGGATGCAATCCTCGGCCAAGCCCCCCATGGCATGGAGACGGATCTTCTCCACCATGCGGGGAAAGTAGACAAGGCCGTGGATCGTGTCGTGGGGAGTGCGGGGTGTTTTCATGGGTTACTTGGACGTTGTTTCCTTGGGAGTGACGAATCCGGAGATCACGAAAAGTCCGGCGGCGATGCAGATGCAGGAGTCGGCCACGTTGAATGCAGGCCAATGGTAGCCGCCGAACTGGAAGTCGAGGAAGTCGACGACATGGCCGAGCCTGATCCGATCGGTCACATTGCCGATGATCCCCGAGAGGAGCAGGATCCATCCCCACTGCATCAGGAGCCCGGTGAAGTGTCGGCGCAGAACGATCAGAGCGATGAAGACGGCGCTCGAGAGCAGGATGAAGAAGAGGTTGTTGTCGTGGAGCATGCTGAAAGCCGCTCCGGTGTTGTGGAGATGGGTCAGGTTGAAGAATCCCGGAATGACCGGAATCGATTCCTGATACGGAATGAAGCGCAGCGTCAGGATCTTGGTAAGCTGATCAGCGAGGGCAAAAAGGAGGATAATCGTGTGTTCTTCCCGCCAAGGATTTCGATGCTTGGCATTCATGCAGAGACGGGTAAGGCCTCCACGCAACGACCGCAGAGCGTGGGATGCTCCGCATGGGAACCGACCTCGTCTCGGTGACGCCAGCAGCGTTCGCACTTGGCGGCCTCTGTCTTGCCGATCACGACATCCTTGGGTCCCTTGGCGATGGAGAGATTGCTCAGGATGAGGAACTCCTCGATCTCGGCAAGTCCTCCACCCTCTGCGGCGGCCAGGATTACCGGATTGTCGGTGGTGACGGCAACGGTCGCGTCCAGCGGCTTGGCAATCACGCCGTCACGCTGGGCCTTCTCAAGGGCCTGCGCCACATCGGCGCGGAGCGACTGAAGCGCCTCAAACCGGGAGAGGATCTCTTGATCGGGAGACTTCTCCGCGGGGAAGAGTTCCAGATGGACGGAACTTCCGGGACGGAAGTGTCCCCATGCCTCCTCGGCGGTGAAGGCAAGGATCGGCGCAAGCAGTCGGACTAGATCCTCGAAAACCTTGGCCATCACGGCCTGCGTGGCGCGACGACGGGAGGAATTCCCGGAATCGCAGTAGAGACGGTCCTTGGTCACATCGACATAGATGCTGCTCAACTCCACGGCGCAGAACTGGGTGATCGCCTGATAAGCCCTCTGGAAGGCCAGCTCCTCGTAGGCCTTCACGCAGGTGTTCACCGTCTCCTGGAGACGGGCCAGGATCCATCGGTCGATGGCCGTGGGTTCTGCCGCAGGTGCCGAGGCATTGTAGTCGGCCAGATTGGCGAGCAGGATGCGCAGGGTATTTCGGATTCTGCGGTAGGAATCGGTGAGCCGCGCGAAAATCTCCTCTGAGAACGGGACATCGTCGGTGAACTGGACGCTACTGGCCCAGAGACGGACGATATCGGCCCCGTAGGTCTTCACGAAGTGATCGGCCTCGGTCGGCTTCTGGTAGCCGCCGGCACCTTGGTTCGACTTGGAGATCTTCTGGCGGGTGTCAACATCGACAACGAAGCCATGGGTGAGGACGGCCTTATAGGGTGCCTTCCCGTTGAGCGCCACCGAGGTCATCAGCGACGACTGGAACCATCCGCGGTGCTGGTCGGTCGCCTCGAGGTAGAGATCGGCGGGGAACTGAAGCTCGGGACGGCCACGCAAAACCGCCTCATGGCTGACGCCGCTGTCGATCCAAACATCGAGCGTGTCGTTGCGACGGACCGATCCTGAAGGAGCGCCGGTCAGGCGGCACCACTCGGCATCATCGAGGGAGAACCAGGCATTCGATCCCTTCTCGGCGACCACTTCGGAGACCTTCTCAATGACGGCGGGATCGAGGATCGGCTCCCCTTCGGGCGTGTAGAAAACGGGAAGTGGAACCCCCCACGTACGCTGGCGGGAGATGCACCAGTCGGGACGTGACTCGACGGTGCCACGAATCCTATTTCTGCCCCAATGCGGGATCCAGTTTGTGGCATCGATCTCGGCAAGGGCGTTTTCGCGAAGCGCATCGATGCGGATGAAGAACTGCTCGACGGCGCGGAAGAGAATCGGGGTCTTCGACCGCCAGCAGTGGGGATAGCTGTGCTGATAATCCTGCCGGCCAAGAAGCGCCCCTTTGTCAGTGAGGATGCGGATCACCTCCTCGTTCCCCTCGAAGACATTCTTGCCCACCAGCGAGGGAACGCCGCACTCCTCTGTGAACTTGCCGTAATCATCGACAGGCGAGAGCAACTCGAGACCGACCTTGCGACCCAACTGATAGTCGTCGTCACCATGGCCGGGTGCGATATGGACGCAACCGCTTCCGGTCTCGAGCGTCACGAACTCCGCCGTGTGGACGGTGGAGGAGCGATCGAGGAAGGGATGGTGCGCCTTCAGTCCCTGAAGGGCCGAACCCTTGATGGCCTCGCCATGCTGCGTCAACTCCAGACCGGTCGCTTCCTTGAACTTCTCCGCCAGACCCGCAGCAACGATGAGTCGCCCGGAGCCATTCTCCAGCAGGACGTAGTCTAAGTCGGCATGGAGGGCGATTGCGAGGTTGGCCGGGAGTGTCCAGGGAGTCGTTGTCCAGATCACGACGCTGAGCGGCATATCGGCAGGGAGGTCAAGGCGGGCTGCCTCAGCGGCATCGACGGCAAACTTCACGAAGATCGCCGGCGATGTCTTCTCCTGATACTCGACCTCGGCCTCGGCCAGAGCAGTCTGGGCTCCGGTACTCCAGAGAACCGGCTTCTTGCTCCGGTAGACGAGCCCCTTTTCCACCATCCGTCCGAAGGAGCGGATGATGGCCGCCTCGTAGGAGGGATCGAGCGTCAGGTAGGGATGCTCCCAGTCACCGAAGACTCCGAGCCTGCGGAACTGGCCGCGCTGGATGTCGATGAACTTCCGGGCGTACTCCTCGGACTTCTGGCGGACCTGCAGGGGGGTGAGCCCCGCGGAGGATTTCACCACGCGGAACTCGATCGGAAGTCCGTGGCAATCCCATCCCGGGATGAACGGGGACTGAAAGCCGGCCATGGTCTTCGATTTGACGACCAGATCCTTGAGCACCTTGTTGAGTGCCGTCCCCATGTGGACATCGCCGTTGGCAAAGGGAGGGCCGTCGTGCAGGACGAACTTGGGAGCCCCCTCGCGGGCCTTCTGGATCGCGGCGTAGAGCCCCTCCTTCTCCCATCTGGCCAGCAACTCCGGCTCACGCTGGGCCAGACCGGCTTTCATCGGGAAGTCGGTCTTGGGAAGTCTGACGGTGTCTTTGTAGCGGGACATGGATGAGAGGGTATTAGGCTGAAGACTGAAGGCTGAAGGGAATCAACTGAGGAAGGGATGAATCCGATCTAGAAGGAAAGGTGGATAGACTGAAGACTGTTAGACTATTAGGAACCGAAGGACTGAAACCTACCCAAGCTGCTAAGACGGGATTTTCCCGACCTAACAGCATTCAGTCTTCAGCCTTCAGCCTATAAACCTTATTCAGCTGTGTCGTCGAGCCAGGTGAGTAGCTGGGAGATGGTCTCCACGGTCTCGTCACCCATGTTCGAGATGCGGAAGGTCTCGCCTTTGATCTTTCCGTAGCCCCCGTCAATGATGCAGGAGTGCTTCGCCTTGAGGCGGCCAATCCAGGCGGCGATGTCGGTTCCCTTGTTGTTCTTCACGCAGGTGAGCGAGACGGAGCGATAGCCTTCGGGGGCAAAAAACTCCCATCCGCGCGCCTTCACCCAGTCATGCACGATCGCGTTGGTGGCCGCATGGCGGGCGTAGCGGTTCTCGAGTCCCTCGGCGGCGATGTCCTCGAGCTTCGACTGAAGCGCGTAGATGTGCGAGATGACCGGGGTGCTGGGTGTCATGTCTCCCTCGTGGTTCTTCTGGAACTCGATGAAGTCGAAATAGTAGCCGCGTCCCTTGACCTCGGAGGCGCGCTTCATCGCCCTCTCGGAGACGGAGAAGAGAGCCATGCCGGGAGGCAAGGCGAGAGCCTTCTGGCTGCCGGTGAGCATGACGTCTATGCCGAGCTCATCCATTGGGACGGGGAGCACGGAGAAGGAGGAAACCGTGTCGACGACAAGCAGTACCTCAGGGAACTGCTTGAGGACGTCGGTGAGCTCCTTGATCGGGTTCATGCACCCGGTGGAGGTCTCGTTGTGGATAAGGGTCACCACGTCGATGTCACCCTTGGAGAGACGCTCCCTCAGGAGCTCGGGGGTGATAGGGTTGCCCCAGTCGACCTGAAGCTTGTCGGCCTCGTAGCCGCAGCGTTTGGCAACATCGTTCCACTTGTCAGAGAAGGCGCCGGTCATGCAGTTGAGAACCTTACCCTTCACAAGATTGCGGAGGGCCCCCTCCATCACTCCCCATGCGGAGGAGGTGGAGATGAAGACGGGTCGCTCGGTCTTGAAGAGCTGCTGTAGACCGGGCTGGACCGAGGCGTAGAGTTTTTTGAAATCGTTGCCACGGTGGCCGATCATCGGCTTGCGGAAGGCTTGGAAAGTTTTCTCGGAGACCTCGACGGGTCCCGGGCTGAAGAGTTTGATGTGTGCGCTCATGAAGGGACGGATTTTGCCCTAACCCGTCAATTTTCCCAGAGAAAGTTTTCCAATTTCAGCTTGGAGAGCCGCGCCTTGGCCTCGTCGGCCCTGGCGCCCCCCTCCGAAACGATCTGGCCGTACAGCGCGACGGCATCATTCCACTGCTTCCTGCCTTCCAGCAGACGGGCCGCGTCGAAGGCGGCCTTGTCATGCCACTGCTGCTCGGGATCGGTTGTCCGGGGATTTTTGAAGGCCTCGTAGTAGGCCGCCAGTGCCGCATCACCCTCCCCGAGCTTCTCAAGGACCATGCCGCTCTTGCAGAGGGCCTGATTCCTCCATCGGAGCGGCATCGAAGGATCGGCCGCGAGCTGCATCCATGCCTTCACCGCCTCACGTTCCTGGGAGGGATCCGAGGCACCAAGTTGGTGTCGGGTGTCGCCGCTGGCCATGAGCGCCGCGGCGCGAATCTCGGGGTCGGGACCGTTCGCCCCCTCGGAGGAGAGGATCTTTCCGTAGATCGCCAGGGCTTCGAGCGGCAGATTCTGGGCATTCTTGAGCGCCCCCTCCTGAAGCCGCGCCTGCCAGGCAAGCTGGTCGTTACCCTCGATGCCGGCAACCTTCTCGAGAAGCATGAGGGAGTCGTCGATGGAGGCGGGATCCATGGAACGGGATGCCGAATGCGCCGCAAGGAAGAGCGCCCGGCGTCCGAGATCCGTCCCGGCACAGGCGGCGGCGAGTTGCTCGAACTCGACCCGCGCCCCTTGAATATCCCCCGAGGCAAGCAGGGACTCGGCAAGCTTGAGACGCACCTCCGGGACAAATCGGGAATCCGGATGGGCCTTGAGAAAATCGCGGGCGGCCTTGATGACGGCAGCCGTGTCGGCCTTGCGGCCCGTGTCCTTTAGAAAAACGGCCAGGTATTCCTCCCGCTCGGGTTCCCCCGAATTCTCCCTCACTGCCTTGGCCAGATCTCGGTCGGCGGCCTCACCCCGGCCAGACTTCATGTTGAGTTCCGCGGCGGCGAGGCGAGCCCGGGACTTCATCACGGAATCGGGGGAGCCCTCCGCCAACTCACCCAGCATGGCCGGTCCGGAAGACAGTCCACGCCTGGCGAGATCGAGCGCGATCTGGAACTGCATCTCCTCGGAAGGCTTGCCCGACTTCATCGCGGCGATGGCACGGGCTGACTGGGATGCATCCAGGGATCCCTTGCCTGCCGTGGCGGCGAGAACCGCTTGGTTGAAGAGAGCATCGGTTGCAAGCGTCGGATCGAAGGTGGCGGCCTCACGGAAGGCGGTGGCGGCCTCACCGTTCCTCTTGGATGCCGCGGCGGCAAGCCCCCTCACGTAAGCGAGTCTGGCCCGCAACGCGGAAGGGGCCGAAGGACGATCGGCGGCAAGAGCGAAGGCCTCGGCGGCATTCCCATGGGCGAGCTTGCCGGAGCTGAGGAGAAGCCGGGCCTCATCGGCAAGCGGATCGTCCGGGTAGCGACCGATGAAGGACTCCAAGAGTTTTTGCGCGGACTTGTCGCGCCCGATCTTCAATTCCGACTTCGCCAGGTAATAGGAGGCGTACTTCGCCCGCACGGGATGCGTGCTATCGTCGGCCCACTTTCTGAGACTGGTCGTCTCGGAGGGAGCAACCGCGGCTCGCAACCGCTCAAGCAGCAGGAACTGATCGGCGAGAAGAGGGGCCTCATCGACTCCCTCAAGGTGCTTTTCGAGCAGGGCGATGGCCTGAGCCTCCTTCTTTGCCGAACCGAAGCAGATGGCGGTGCCCAAGGTCGAGGCCGAGGCACTCCATGGAGTCGCGGGAGGGACGGCGGCAAAGAGCTTCCGGGCATCGGTGATGTTGCCGGCGCGCCACGTGGCGAGCGCCTTGAGGTATGCGGCGGCGGCCTTTCCCTCATCGCTCGTGAAGGAGGAGGTTTGGAGGAGCTTGAGGCACTCCTCCGTTTGGCCGAGCGCGATCAAGTCGGCCCCCTTCTCCAGAAGAAGATCTTCGGCTATCGGCGAATCGGCCGGGACGGAGGCTAGAACCTGAAGGGCCCCACCGGGGTCACCCGATCCGCAAAGAATCCTGGACTGCAACAGGGCGACCCGTTCGCCGGGAACGCCCGGGACATCTTTTTTAGAGAGCAGCAACCCGCCTATAATCTCCTTTGCCGCGGTGTAATCACCGGTGCCCGAGAGTGCCACGGCCTTCCAGTAGGCCAGCGAAGGATCCTGCGCGGCATCCGCCGTCGAGGCCACGGCCACGGCCTCGTCAAAGCGACCTCCGGAAACCAGCAGGGCGACCAGTCTCCGGGTCAGATCCAATCTGCGCGCGGGATCCTGCTCCTGCTGGATCCTGGTGCGGAGCACCGCCGCTGAAACCTGCGGAAGGCGCTCCGAGGATGCCGTTGTGGCAAGGTCGGTCTCCCCTGCCGGATCAACCGGGACATTGGTAGGCTCCGCACCGCGGAGTGATCCCAACGTGAGGGTCAGCGCCGCAAGGCACGCCCCAGCCAGTGACCCGTATGGCTTGAGGAATGCTCCGCCACCTCGTCGGGCGTTCCGCATGCCACGAGTTGTCCGCCCCCTTCCCCGCCCTCGGGGCCCATGTCGATGATCCAGTCCGCGCATTTGATGACTTCGAGATTGTGTTCGATGACGATGAGGGTATTTCCGCCGTCGCGCAACCTCAGGAGCACTTCCAGCAGTTTCTGAATATCGGCAAAATGAAGCCCCGTCGTCGGTTCGTCGAGCAGGTAGAGCGTCCTGCCGGTCGCTTTTTTGGAGAGTTCGGCCGCGAGTTTGAGGCGCTGGGCCTCCCCTCCGGATAGAGTCGTGGCCGACTGGCCGAGCTTCAGGTAGCCGAGACCGACCTCCTGCAGGACCTCCAGCTTTCCGTGGATGGCCGGGATGGAGCGGAAGAATCCAGCCGCCTCGTCGATTGAAAGCTCCAGCACGTCTGCGATGTTCTTCCCCCTGTAGGAGATCTCCAGGGTCTCGCGGTTGAAGCGTCGTCCGCGGCAGAGTTCGCACTCCACGAAGACATCGGCGAGGAAGTGCATCTCGATCCGGATCATCCCGTCCCCCTCGCACTGCTCGCAGCGCCCCCCCTTCACGTTGCAGGAGAAACGGGCCGGGGCATATCCGCGCACCTTGGCGGCGGGGAGTCCGCTGAAGAGATCGCGGATCGGTCCAAAGACACCGGAGTAGGTGGCGGGGTTGGAGCGGGGCGTGCGACCGATCGGGCTCTGGTCAATGACCACCACCTTGTCGAAGGCCTCTGTCCCGAGAATGCGGCCATGGGCTCCGGGCGCTTCCTTCGCCCGGTAGAACTGGCGTGCAAGCGATCGGTGGAGGATGTCGTTCACCAGCGTTGATTTTCCGCTTCCGGAAACCCCCGTCACCACGGTGAAGAGACTTACAGGAAATCCGACCGTCAGGTTCTTCAGATTGTTCTCGGAGGCGTCGGTCACGGTGAGCCATCCCGGCCCCGGCGCGGCCTTCACAGGTGGGCGATGACGGATCCTGGGCACCGAGATCTTGGCCGTGCCTGAAAGAAACTGCCCTGTCAGGCTGGCCGGATTGGCCAGGATCTCGTCAGGTGTGCCGGTCGCCACGATCTCCCCTCCCCTCGGCCCCGCACCGGGCCCCATGTCGAGCACGTGGTCGGCCGCCATGATCGTCTCCTCGTCATGCTCGACGACGACCACCGAGTTCCCGAGATCGCGGAGTCCGCGGAGAGTCCCCAGCAGGCGGTCATTGTCGCGCTGATGCAGGCCGATGCTGGGTTCATCAAGTACGTAGAGCACCCCAGCCAATCCGGAGCCAATCTGCGTGGCAAGACGGATGCGCTGCGCCTCGCCGCCGGAGAGCGTCCCGCTTTCACGGTTGAGGGTGAGATAGCCGAGCCCCACCTCGACCAGAAATCCGAGTCTGGCGCCGATCTCGCGAAGGAGATCCACCGTCACCTTGCGATCCGCAGCCGAGAGCTGCAACCCCGCCAGCACCTCGCAAGCGCGGGAGGCGGGAAGCGCGCAGAACTCCTCGATGTTCCATTCCCTCTTCTCCGGCCCGACGATGCTCTCAAGCGTCACCCCGAGGATCTCGGGCCGCAGGCGCGCCCCGCCGCAGGTCGTGCAGGCCTTCCTCGCGAAGTAGGCCTTCAGACGGTTTTTCTTCAACTCGCTGGCCGATGTCTCCATCTGCCTCTCCACCATGGCGACCAGTCCCTCGAAGGGCCTGATCTGCGGCGCCTTCCCCCCTTTTCCTTTTGTCCCGCCGAGCTCCAGCGACTCCCCGCCGGTTCCGTAGAAAAGCTTCTGCTTGAACTCCTCGGGAAGGTCGCGGAAGGGAGCATCGATACCGGCTCCCGTCTGCTCGCAGAGAGCTTCCAGAACGAGTTGATAGTATTGCCCCATCCGCTTGTCGGGAGTCCGCCAGGGCCTGATCGCCCCCTTGGAGAGCGTCATCTCGGGATCGACGAGCAGGCCCGGATCGCAGAACGGCTCCGTGCCGATTCCCTGACAGGCCGGACAGGCACCGAGATGGCTGTTGAAGGAAAAGTGCCGGGGCGTCAGACGCGGCATCGTGAAGCCGGTCTCCGGATTGCAGAAATCGGTGGAGAAGGGCCTCTCCTCCCAAGCGTCGGGCGCCGCACCGGGTGCCTGATGCAGAACGGTGATCATGTTGTTTCCCCAGCGCAGCGAGGTCTCGAGCGAATCGAGAAGGCGTTGACGGATTCCCTCCCCCTCCCCTTCGGGGCGAAGTGCCAGACGATCTACCACGGCCTCGATCGTGTGCTTCTTTGTTTTGAGAAGTTTGATCGGCTCCGGGCGCCCCAGATCGATGATCTCGCCATCGATCCGCAGTCGCACAAATCCCTCGCGTCGGGCCCGATCGATGACATCGCGGAACTCACCCGCCTCGTTCCTGACAAGCGGCGCCAGCAGCATCATGCGGGTTCCTTCCGGCCAGGAAAGGATCTCCGACGCGATCTGCTGGGGTGACTGGCGGCGCACCGCGGCTCCCGTCTTCGGATCATGGGGCACCCCGACCGAGGAGTAGAGGACGCGGAGATAATCGTAGATCTCGGTCGTCGTGGCAATCGTCGAGCGGGGATTCGGCGGGGCGATCCTCTGCTCGATGGCGATCGCCGGAGAGAGTCCCTCGATATGATCCACATCGGGCTTCTGCATCTGGTCGAGAAACTGCCGTGCGTAGGCCGAGAGGCTCTCCACATAGCGACGCTGCCCCTCGGCAAAGAGCGTATCGAAGGCAAGCGAGGACTTCCCCGAACCGCTCGGCCCGGTGATGACGACGAGCTTGTTGCGGGGAATCTCGACGTCAAGGTTGCGCAGGTTGTGCTGCCTCGCCCCCTTGATGCGGATGACATCGGGGTCACTCATGAACGGATCAAGGCAGAATGAAGAATGAAAAATGAAAAAAAAGGATCCCCAAGGAGCACCTCTCCTTCATTTCCTGATTGGCATGCCTGTCCGTTGCTTCGCATCGATTGCATCATGTACTCAGGGAATCAATACGGAACATAAAATCCACAGTCCGTCGATTCCCCCGTGTCGTTAGGGCGCATTTTCGCATCCGAGAAAGAGTTGCGGATGATGCACTGGGCGAGGATATCGAGATCATCCCGGCTAGATGGATCGATCCGGCGACTGCGATGGATATTGAATCCCGAGTGCCTCCAGCCCAGCAGCATCCTCGCACGTTCGGGCGCTAGAAGCTTCTTTTTGGGTCTGTTACTCGAAGGGAAACTTACTCAGCGGTTGTCTTCGCTGCTGCTCCCGTCGCAGGGGCAACGGCGGCGGAGTCGTCGAATAATTCCTTGCGGAATGTTCCGAAGAGCTTGTCGAACGGCAGGGTGGACTCACCAAAGTTGCAGTTGATGTAGCGATGGTGGAGGTAGTGGAAATACGAGCCCATGGGAACCTTGTCATTAAAGACCGGGCCATCGAATCCGCTGTGCCCGCCTCCTGGGGAGAGCGCCGTGTGCTGTGAGTTGAACAACAAATGGATCGGGTGCGACGGAACCACAAAATGGATGAGCACGACACTGAAATAAAGCAGGTGCTCGACTGGATGCATCGCCATGCCTGACCACGGTCCGGGATTCACGTTTTTATGGTGAAGGAAGTGGACTTTCTTGTAGAGCCACGGGGCATGGATGGCGCGGTGGATCCAATAAAAATGAAACTCGCGCCAGAAGGGGATCAGGCACAACCAGACCGCGCAATAGATCGGATGTTCCTTCCATGAAACATAAGGCACCAGTTTGTGCGCGGCGGCCCAGAAATAGAGGACCTCATAGGCTGTCCAGATCACACAGCCACTGGCGCAGGACCAGAAGATGTTGTCGTAAACCTGGTTCTTGAAAAGAAATTTGGGATCATTTTTTGCCTGCCACTTGGGGCTGTATTTCCGCTCCATTCCTTGCAACTTGAGTGTGTAAAGGAGCAGGTGCCATCCTCCGTTCACCAGCCAGAGAAGGGCGATGTTGCGGAGGAGAATTTCCCCGATCCAGTCAGCTTTTAATGTCACACATCTCGAAATATCCGGCTGAAACCAAAACCACGTGACAAGCGTGATGAGGAGGTAAACAGAGTTCCACGGCCAGAGGAATCCGGGGTAGGAAAGAGCCCACTTGAGAAGGTTGAACGGCTTCGGCGGCCACACAAAAATCGGCGCGTATTCAATGGCATGTGGCGGCTTCCATTCTCCCCGGGCATTTAGGTAGCCGATCTCGGATTTTGCCGAGGCGCCTCCGGACAAGCCGTCGTTTGGTTTTAGGGAACTGGACTCAGAGGGCATGATGGGCTCTGGTGGTTGTGGATGGAATGAATGCCGATTTCGGAACGTACATAGATTGTACAATTCTTCTGTTAGGCAGAAAATTCTGAGCAGTCAAAACATAAGATGGTGCGACATCAGTTTTATCGTGGTCGTTTTAGCCTGGGATCTTCGTTTCTTCTTGTGAGACCATTGATGCACCGCGGCCGCAGAAGGGGCGCGAGGACTTCCCCGAACCGCTCGGCCCGGTGATGACGACTAGCTTGTTACGGGGAATCTCGACGTCGAGGTTGCGCAGGCTGTGCTGCCGCGCTCCTTTGATCCGGATGAACTGAGAATCAGTCATCGGATCCGAAAAGTGAAAATGTGGAACTCAGGAACTCAGGAAAGGTTTTTAAAAAATACCCCGCATTTTTTGAAACGTGAAAACTCAGACTAGGAACGATTCCATCCAACCATCTTAAATCTTCATGACTCCTAATTCCCTTCTTTTTCATGAGTTCCTGAGTTCCAGATTAGTCCCTTTCAGTCGTTCTGTTGCAGACGCTGACGCGGCGTGTCCCCGAAGCGGTCATGGGCTTCGTGCAGGATGTTTACCAACGAGGGGTATCCGGCCTTCCCGCCGATCTCACCGATCGCGGCCTCGTCGAACTCCGCGGCATTGATACCGGGGAACCAATGCCCTCCGTTCCCAAGCAGGTTGTAACGGAGCTTCCCGTATGACTGCATGTCGAAGGCCCGGTCCATGCGCTTGGGCTGGATCATCTGAGCGCCAGAGAACACTGCGAGGAGTTTGAAAGAGAATTTGGGAGCCATCCCACTGGATCTGGGGGCGGAACTGACTGCAAGGCATCATTATCTACAGATTGGTCGCTGTCACCGTCAGAGTCCGCTCCACTGCAACGGCCGCGTTGAAATTGGCATTGCCAGTCTGCGTTGCACGGATCATCGCCTCACCACCACTGCGGATAGTGGCCACATTGCCCGAGATGGTCACCACATTTTTGTTTAAACTGGTGAATCCCACGGGCAAGCCCGAACTCGAGGTAGCCGACAACCTAAAAGTCTTGTTCGGTACGAACACCTGGTTGCCCGGCGCGTTGAACGTGATCGTCTGGTCGGCCTTGGCCACCGTCACCATCCGCCTCGCTCCGGCCGAGTTGAAGTTGCCATTACCAGCATTGGTCGCCGTCAGCACAACCGCGCCAGCAGCTTTGATCGTCGCCACATTCCCCAAGACAGTCACAATGGCGGGGTTCGCACTGACAAATCGCACAGGCAAGCCCGAACTGTTGCTGGCAACAAGCGGGAATGTCGCGTTGTTGGAAAAGACCGGAACCACCGGCGCAGCAAAGCTGATCGTTTGTGGAGCTTTGGCAATGACCATGCTGCCGCTCTTGCTGCCCTGATAGTTCGCATTGCTGATCGTGGCCACCACCGCATAGGCCCCGGCATTGGTCTGACGGTTGGTCGATCCCGCGTAGGTCACCACCGTGGCCAAGTTGGGCGGTGTCGTGGACACCGTCACACCCTTTGCTGTCCCGTCAAACACGTGATTGGTGTTGCTCAACACCAACGTCGCGCCCACGTTTTGCTTGGTGACGGCAAACGGGGTTGTCACCTCCGGCGCCGCATTGAAGTTGCCATTGCCCGCCTGGTTGGCTGCCAACACCACCGTGCCAGCTCCGCTCAAGGTAACCAAATTGCCCACGACCCTCGCCGGCCCGCTCTTCACGCTCAAAACCACAGGCAACCTGCTCGTAGCCGCAGGCACCGTCGTCAACGTCACTGTCTTGTTCGGCGCGTAGACCTGAGCCGGGATCGTGGTAAAGGATGCCATCGTTTGCGGGGACTTAGTGATGGTAACCGTCCTCTTCACATCAGCCGCCGCCGAGTAAGTCGCGTTGCCACCCTGCTTGGCAGTGATCTCCACCACCCCAGCCCCTTTGATCGTCACCACATTCCTCAAGATAGTTGCCACATTGGTGTCCGAACTCTCGAAACTGACCGGCAAACCCGATGTCGAGGTCGCCGACAAGCTAAAAGTCTTGTTCGGCGCATACACCTGAGGACTGGCCGGCTGCGTGAAGGTGATGTTTTGCACTTTGAGGACGGGCTCCAGCACGGCGGTGAACTTGGTATAGTAAAGACTGGTTAGGCCCTCGAATCCGGAATCCGAGCCAAAGAAGAGCCACAATGACCCGTCGGTCGCAGTGGTGACAGGAAGGCGCGAAGATCGGTTGTCGCGGCGGATGATGGCGTAGTTGTTTCCGCCATCATCCGGCTTGGCCGCATGCCCGAGCAGAGAAGCCGCAATGCCCGGTTGCGACTGGTTGCCTTTGTCAACATTCATGCGGAGCCAACCCTCCCGACCGATCACAGCGATTGGTTCGGCCGTGGAGGCACCAGCCTTGAGAAAAACGCTCTCACCCGGAGCACCGCCGACCCCTACCATGCCCGCGGGCGCCGCGCTGGCCAGTTCGAGGTCAAAAGTCGCCTCGTAAACCGTGTTCGGCAAAAGCCCGGTCACTTTCCGTTTCCAATACATCCAGAGATCATCGCTGTGGTTGACCCCCGAGATGAAAAGCGCTGGTTTGCCGCCGAGGTAGGCCGGGAGGTTGGTCCGACTGCTTTGCAGCGCATAATAGGTGGGATCGTAAGTGGCGGGAAGATCGGCGAAACCCGCCGCAAAACCTTCGTCCCTCGCCGTGAAGTCGAAGGGAAAAACCTGCGTGCCGGCGGCCAAGCGGCGCACGTTGGAGAAAAGCACTAAGCTGTCCACATCCAGCGAGGGGTTGCGCAGCGGCAACTCACCGAAAGCTCCGCCGAGTTCGTTGGTCGCGTTGTATCTCGGCAGTGCGGCGATCTCATCCGCCACCACCATACCATTGCCCAAAACGACACCGAAGACCGTGAACCCACCGTTCTGGTCGTCCAAATTGTCGGCATTTTTATCGGAAAGATTGATGAACCATTGACTGGTTGCACTGTGCGGATTGCCCCCCAACTTGGCCATGGCCACCGTACCGCGTACATTGGAGAAAACCGGTTCGTTGGTCACCGGAGCTAGAGTCGGCACCGCGGCGATCTCGTTTTTCCGCAGCCTGAATCCCCCGCCCTGCAGGATGAATCCCGGAACGCTGCGGTGGATGATCGAATTGCTGAATTCGCCGCGCTGCACGTAGCCGAGGAAATTTGCCGTTGTTTTCGGTGTCGTCGTGTCGAGTAACTGGATATCGAACTCGCCCATGCCGCCGGTCATGCGCACGATGGTCGGGTAATCCGCGGAAGCGGAGAGGTTCGCGCATGCCGCGAGAAACGCGAGGGCGACCGCGATTATCTTTAGATGATGGGTCATGTCAGGGGATTCTGATAGGAAATCGCTTTTGGGGGGATGTGGATCGAAATCAGGTTGTCCTGTGAAAAACAACTACTTCATTGTTGAGTGATAGCCTCCCCTCGGAAAAGTCAATGTGGCGCGGAAGCGGATGCTTATTAAATCAGGCTTTGCGGATGATCGGTTCAAGGTTTGGTTTTCTGAACTGTGTCGAGGATGCCCTAGCCCCCTAAAAATGTCATGTTCCCGATTGTAACAAGTTCGTCACCCGAGCATGCAGATGGGGATGGAAGTCGAGATATACCATAGTTCGCTCGAGAAAGGTCGCTTCCTGCGCTCCATCATTCGAGAGGTGCAACACGATCGGAGGATGGGACGGAGAACCGGACCTCTTCGAACTGTTCCGTGAGGCAACGGACGCGAGCGTCGTCCTCGACTCCGGGAATGCTTTATCGTGATACTCAAAGCACAATGTGCTTTTGCAAGAAGGCCTTGATGTCCGTTATGGTGTATTTGATGCGGATGAGCTTCTTGCCAGTACGCTTTGCGTAGAGGGACTTTATCCTATCGCTTTATCCAAGAGACGCTTGGTGGAGCCATGGGAATACCGGGCGG
The DNA here is from genome assembly GCA_947482345.1 of Spartobacteria bacterium. Classification (GTDB taxonomy): domain Bacteria; phylum Verrucomicrobiota; class Verrucomicrobiia; order Chthoniobacterales; family UBA6821; genus UBA6821. The sequence goes on along the minus strand of CANKJN010000042.1, from coordinate 742 downwards.
TGGGAACCGCCGGGATAGCCTGCTCGCAGAGCAGTCCGGAGGGCGCCACTTGCGTGAGCAAGGGCGGCAATTATCCATTTGCCAAAGGCAAAAGGCTCTGCAGTGTCCCTGCGGATAAATCAAATGCCGCTGATCGCGGCATGGCAGTCAATACGTGGCCTTGGAAAAGGCCCGGATAGATCCCGCCATGCGGGACTCAAAGGGTGAGCCGAGCGGGCGCGAGCGAATCAAACAAAGGTTCGAACCCGCAGTGGGTTCCCTCCACTCTTTTCCCTTTACGCTGTAAAGTGAAACGCTTGGTGGAGCCATGGGGATTCGAACCCCAGACCTCCTCAATGCCATTGAGGCGCTCTACCAACTGAGCTATGACCCCAAGCGTTGCATCAAGGGAACCGAAACCGATTCCTTGGTGGAGCGGAGAAGCTAGGATGAAACCGGGTCAGGGGCAATAGGATTCCTAAAAAATCACTTCCCTCCAATTCCTCCATTGACACTCCCCGGCCTTCCGGACATTCTCTCCGACCCGATTCCTTAAAAGATTTTCACAACATGAAGCGCACCTACCAACCTTCCAAGCGCACGCGTAAACGCCAATTCGGCTTCCGTGCACGCATGCAGACCAAAGGCGGTCGTGCCATCCTGAGCCGCCGTCGTCAGCGTGGCCGCAAGCGCCTTCTCCCGAAGGGGGTCGAGGTCCATTACGCCCGCCACACCCAGGCCTAGTCTCACGCTGCCGCGTTCC
>CANKJN010000041.1 GCA_947482345.1 Spartobacteria bacterium | reverse complement strand
TCGCCCTCCCCAAACACCTGCCCTGCCTGGCAAATGAGGCTCCAGTAACTTCCAAACTCGATCCGTTATGTCGTGACGATGAAGGGCGCTCTCTTTGTTCATCCGCTCCCTCTATCAACAATCCTATCTCGTGACGACACTATTTAGAACTCCCGTTCAGCCCCGATTTCCATCAGATGGAGGTTCTTTCCAGTCTTGGCGAAAGCAGCCCGGGCCTCAGCGTGGTCGATGACAATGGGAGGAAATGTGTCGTAATGGATTCCGAGGATTTCGTTGCAACCGAGCCATCCTGCCGCCGTGACGGCATCCTTCACCCCCATCGTGAAGCAATCCCCGATGCAGAGCGCGGCGAATTTCAAGGGACCGGCCGCGGCGATCAACTCGATGTCACGGGTCAGGGCGGTGTCGCCGCTGTGATAGAAGGCACCTTCGGAAGTCTCGACCCGGAAGCCTCCCGGTTGCCCCCCGTAGGATCCGTCCGGCATGCTGCTGGAGTGGACCGCCGTGGTGAAGGTGACACGACCGAAATCGAAGTCGGAGGAGCCTCCGGAGTTCATCGGGTGGATGTTCTCGATCCCCTTTCCTCCAAACCACTGGAGCACCTCGTAGTTGCCGATCAACTTGGCACCGCTCAACCGTGCGATGGCCTCGGCATCGGCTACATGGTCAAAATGCCCGTGCGTGAGAAGGATGTAATCGGGATGCAGCATGGCGTAGTCCACCGAGGCAGCCAGCGGGTTCGGCGTGATGAACGGATCGAATAGCAGGGTCTTTTCGGAGACCTCGACCGAGAGGCAGGAGTGGCCATAGTAGGTGACTTTCATGACGGCAGGATCGCCCCGGGAGGAGCATTCGGGAAAGGATGAATTATGAGGGATGAATGATGAAAGCTGAGACAAAGCGGGGGGGGGGGGGGATTCCCCTTTCCGATTCCCCATCACCCATCACCGATTCCCAGGTTTTTCCTCGCAATCCCCAGCTTGCCCTTACTCCCCGACGGCCCCACTCTGGTGAGGGGAGACACCCATCCATGACCATCGATCCGGAAAAGAAAATCGCGGGACTTCTCGTTCCACTTTTCGCCCTCAGGGGCAGGCATGACCTTGGCGTCGGTGACACGGAGGCCCTCTCCGAAGTGATCGAGTGGGCGGCGGGGAACAACTTCCGCGCCGTGCAGATCCTTCCGGTCAATGAAACCGGCGGCGACCACAGCCCCTACAATGTCCTGAGCGCCTTTGCGCTCGATCCCTCCACGATCACCACGCATCCCTCCTGGCTTCCGGAATTGACCCCGGCGGAGTATCGGCGGATCACGGAGAAGCGGGACCTGACCTCCCTCCGCTCCGGCCCGGTTGATTACACGGAGGCCAAGTCCCTCAAGCGTGAACTGCTCGAATCGGCTTGGAGCCGCTTCCAGAAGGGTGACGGGCGCGGCGGAAGGGCCAAGCTCTTCGCACGATTTCTGGAAGACCACTCCGCGTGGCTTCCCGACTACACGCTCTACCGGATCCTCTTGGAAAGGAATGATAACATGGAGGACCTCTCACGGTGGCCTCTCGATCAGCGCAACGCGGCATCCGCGCATGACTGGCTTGCAGGCCTTCCCTCCAAGGAACGCGCGGAGATCGAGGAGCGCCGACTCTTCTTCGCTTATGTCCAATGGATCGCCTTATCCCAGTGGTCCTCGGTCGCGGATCTCGCCGGGTCGCTCGGAGTCGCGCTGATCGGCGACGTCCCGGTCGGCGTCGCCGCAGGAGGGGCCGATGTCTTTGCGGCCCCCGGGGAATTCGATCCGGCCCGCTCCTGCGGCGCCCCTCCCGAGAAGGTCTTCAAATCCGACCCGTTCACCGAACAGTGGGGGCAGAACTGGGGATTCCCACTCTACCGCTGGGAGGTCATGGCCCGGAACAACTTCTCCTGGTGGCGTCGGCGGCTACGCCTTCTGCGATCGGTCTTCCACCTGGTCCGCGTCGATCACGCGCTCGGATTCTTCCGCATCTACAGCTTCCCCTGGCCTCCGCATCGCAATGCCGAATTCACCGGACTCTCCAACGAGGAAGCCATGGCCAGGACGGGCGGGGCACTCCCGGGATTCGTTGACCGCGACGACTCCACCCCGGACAACCGCAGCCACAACGAGATCCACGGCGAGGTTCTCCTCGGCATCCTCGATGCCGAACTCGGCCCCCACCGCCTCATCGCCGAGGATCTGGGCGAGGTGGCCCCCTATGTCCGCCCTGTCATGGCCCGCATGGGACTGCCCGGTTTCAAGATCCCGATGTGGGAACGGCTTCCCGACGGAAGCATGCAACCCGGGGAAACCTACGAGCGCATCTCGGTGGTCACCTACGCCACCCACGACCACGCCCCGATCCGAACGCAATGGGAGGAATGGCAGGCCGGGGTCCGGCGGGGCGGCGGTGAGGAAGAGGGGTGCAGGAGGATCCTCGGCGAGCTTCTGCGCTTTGCGGGTCATCCCGAGATCGACCCGATGACACCCTTCGAGGGGAAGATCCATGAGGCGCTTCTGGAGGGACTTCTCAAGAGCAACTCCTGGATCGCCATCCCGATGATCACCGACCTCTTCGGGACGGACCAGCGCTTCAATGTCCCCGGCGCCATCGGCTCTGCCAACTGGACCGCCCGCATCGAGACCCCCGTCTCCGAGTGGAATGCACGCCATGCCGCCCTGCTGGCAGACTGGAGTGAGGCAGTCGCCCGCAGCGGCAGGGCGTAAAAATCAGTTCTTTTTCTCTTTTGTATGCTTGCAACGGAGGGTTTTCTCCTGTAGGACATTTCTCTTGATCTGGCCCCCGACAGAGTTGCTAATCAATTCACCTCTCACCCATTTCATCCTTCTTTATGGCCAATCTCACCAAACGCGATCTCGTCGTCGCCATCAGCAACGAAACCGGGCTCATCCAGAGTGATGTCTTCAACGTCATCCAGCGCACCCTCGACCACATCACCGAGGCCCTTGCCAAGGGCGATAGTGTGGAACTCCGCAACTTCGGGGTCTTTGATGTGCGCCTCACCCGCTCCCGTATCGGCCGCAATCCCAACCTACCCGATATCGACGTGCCGATCCCCTCTCGCGCCACGGTTAAGTTCAAGGCCGGAAAAATCATGCGCCAGCGTGTTCTCCTCCGCACCGAGGATCTGAAGAGCTCCGCCGGAGGCAACGGGAAGAACCCCTAAGTTTCCGGACATCTTCCCCTCCCCCCGCCCCAATCCCTAGCTGGTGCCCGATTTTCCGATGATACGCCTCCGAGGCGTCACGCAGAACAATCTCAAGGGCATCGACCTCGACCTTCCCACAGGGTCGCTCATTGTCGTCACCGGCCCCAGCGGCTCGGGCAAGTCGAGCCTCGCCTTCGACACCATCTACGCGGAGGGTCAGCGCCGCTATGTCGAGACCTTCAGTCCCTACACGCGTCAGTTCCTTGACCGTATGGACAAGCCGCAGGCGACCTCCATCGAGGGGATTCCCCCGGCGATCGCCATCGAGCAGAGCAATAGCGTCAAGACCACCCGCTCCACGGTCGGCACAATCACCGAGATCAACGACTACCTGAAGCTCCTGATGGCCCGCTCCGCGGCGGCCTCCTGCCCAGGATGCAACCGCCCCGTCTCCCCGGAGTCGGCCGAATCGATCACCGCATCGCTTCTCGCATCCCTCACCGGCCGACGCCTCCTGATCACCTTCCCCGTGGCCACCTGCAGCGAACCGGAAGAAGGGGAACCCGCTCCGAAGCCGCCCGCTCCACGGGATTTCCTCACATTCCTGCAGGAGCAGGGATACCTGAGAATCTGGATCGACGGAGTGATCCACCGGACGGACGAACCAACATCCCTGAAGGGACTCCCCCCCGTCGTGCAGGTCATCCAAGACCGCCTGCTGATCGGCGGTGAGGAACTCGGTCGCCTGACCGAGGCGATCGAGACCTCCCTGAGGCTCGGGAAGGAGCGCGTCACCCTCATCGATCCGGAGAGCGGCGAGAGCTTCCCCCACTCCGCCGGGTGGCACTGCCCCCACTGCGACATCGACATCCGCCCCCCCTCGCCCGGCCTCTTCAGCTTCAACAATCCGCTGGGCGCCTGCCCCGACTGCCGCGGCTTCGGACGCGTGATCGGCATCGATTACGACCGGGTCATGCCGGACCGCTCCCTGAGCATCGCCGGCGGCGTGGTGAAACCTTTCCAGAGCGGCCAGTCGCGCGAGTGCCAGCGGGATCTTCTGCGTGCCTGCGCTGTGCATGACATCGATGTCCATCTTCCCTTTGAGGAACTTCCCGAGAGCGACAGGAAGTTCGTGATCGAGGGGGAGTCGGGTGCCGACCTGACATCCGAGGAACTCTGGGAGAACAACCGCTGGTACGGCATAGACGGGTTTTTCAAGTGGATGGAGAAGCGGACATACAAGATGCACATCCGCGTCTTCCTCAGCCGCTACCGCGCCTACAAGCCATGCCTGAGCTGCAACGGCGGCCGCTTCCAGCCCGAGACGCTCAACTACCGGCTGCCCGTTCCGGGGAACCCGATGACCCTTCCGGAGATCGCGGCCACGCCGGTCTCCCGCCTCTCCCCCCTCCTGCGCGGCATGCCCCTTCCGGAGGGTGATGCCGGCGCCCTGATGCTTCGCGAGCAGATCACCTCCCGCCTCGGCTACCTTGAGGCCGTCGGTCTCGGCTATCTCACGCTCGACCGTGCAACCAAGACGCTCTCGGGCGGCGAGATCGAGCGGGTGAACCTGACCACCTGCCTGGGTGCCTCGCTGGTGAACACCCTCTTCGTCATGGACGAGCCAAGCGTCGGCCTCCACCCGCGCGATGTCGGCAAGCTCCTTGAAATCATGCGCGCCCTGCGCGACAAGGGAAACACCCTCCTAGTCGTCGAGCACGAGGAGGCGGTGATTCGCTCCGCCGACCACATCGTCGACCTGGGCCCGGGTCGCGGGCTCGAGGGGGGAGACCTGATGTTCTCGGGCCCCCTCACGGAACTCCCCTCCTCCAAGGATTCCCTCACCGCGGCCTACCTTCGCGGCGACAAATCGATCGGACTTCCGAAGAAGCGCAGGAAGCCCAAGCAGTGGATCGAGATCAAGGGCATCCGCCACCACAATCTCGACCGGCTCGACGTGAAGTTTCCGCTAGGCCTTTTCTGCTGCGTCACCGGCGTCTCCGGATCGGGCAAGAGTTCGCTCGTGCGCGACGTCCTCTACAGGAATCTCACCTCCGCCGCCGCCGAGGAGGGGGAGGCCGCAGGACGCTGCCGCTCCATCAAGGGAGGGGAGGAACTCTCCGACGTCGTGATGGTCGACCAGTCGCCGCTCTCGAAGACCCCCCGCTCCACGCCTGCCGTCTACCTCGGCGTCTTCGATGCGGTCCGAGAACTCTTCGGCATGGAGGACGAGGCGATCGCCGCCGGCATGAGCCCCTCCGCCTTCTCCTTTAACTCGGGCCAGGGACGCTGCGACCGCTGCGCCGGGCTCGGCTTCGAGAAGGTGGAGATGCAGTTCCTGAGCGACCTCTTCCTGCGCTGCCCGGAGTGCGAAGGGAAGCGCTATCAGGAACGGGTGCTCGCCATCCGCCACCGCGGCAAGTCGATCCACGACATCCTCGAGATGTCAGCGAGGGAGGCGATCGCGTTTTTCAGGAAGGGTCCCAAGGCTGATTCCATCTGCGGACCGCTCCAGCTCCTTGCCGACGTCGGACTCGATTACCTCAAGCTCGGCCAACCGCTCAATGTCCTGAGCGGCGGAGAGTCCCAGCGGCTGAAACTCGCCGCACGTCTCGCCGGACATGAGCCGGGCGGGGCGCTTCTCATTTTCGACGAGCCGACCACGGGACTCCATGTCGACGATGTGGCCATCCTACTGAAAGCCTTCGAACGGCTTGTCGCCGAGGGAAACAGCCTCGTGGTCATCGAGCATAACCTCGATGTCATCAAGACCGCCGACTGGGTCATCGACATCGGACCGGAAGCCGGTGATCAAGGGGGAGGACTCGTCGTTTCCGGCACTCCCGAGGAGGTGGCGGCCACGGAAGACTCCCACACCGGACGATACCTCAAGGAAGTCCTGGCCGGCCGCCCCCCTCTGCGTCTCGAAAAAGCAATCCGGACTGAATCCCATGAACGCCCGAAGGCCATCGGGGTGCGGGGTGCCAGGGAGCATAACCTCAAGAACATCTCCATCGACATTCCGCGCGACGAGATGGTCGTGGTGACGGGACTCAGCGGCAGCGGCAAGTCGACCCTTGCGTTCGATATTCTCTTCGCCGAGGGCCAGCGGCGCTTCCTCGACAGCATGTCCCCCTATGCGCGGCAGTTCGTCGAGCAGTTGGAAAAGCCCGATGTCGACGCGATCGAGGGACTCCCCCCGAGCGTCGCCATCGAGCAGCGGATCACGCGCGGCGGCGGCAAGTCGACCGTGGCTACCGTCACCGAGATCCATCAGTTCCTCAGACTCCTCTTTGCCAAACTCGGCACCCAGCACTGCCCCGACTGCAATGTCCCGGTCCAGAAGAGCTCCATCACCGCCGTGGCTTCGGAACTCGAGACGATGGCCAAGGAGTCGCCGGTCCAGCTCTTCGCCAACCTGATCAGGGGGCGCAAGGGCTACCACACCGAGGTCGCGCGCTGGGCTGGAGAGCATGGATTCACCACGCTCCTGGTCGACGGCGAGATGGTCGGGGTGGAGGATTTTCATGCCCTGGAGCGCTTCAAGGAACACACGATCGATGTCCTGATCGGCACGATCGAGAAGGGTGCCACGAATGGCATCCTCGATCTGGCCAAGCAGGCGCTTGAGATCGGCAAGGGAACCGCCAAGGCCCGTCCCGTTTCGACTCCCCTTGCCAAGACGAATGCGGTGAAGTCCAAAGAGGCCAAGGCCCTCAATGGTAAGGGCAAAGACAAGGACAAGGACAAGGGCAAGGGAGGCAAAAAGATGGTGGCCGCCGCGACCGACGAATTCCGCATCCTCAGCTCCGAGATGAATTGCCCGGATTGCGGACGTTCCTTCGAGGAACTCGATCCCCGACTCTTCTCGTTCAACTCCCCCCATGGCTGGTGCGAGCATTGCCGCGGGTTCGGAGAGGTCTGGAGCGAGATCCCGAAAGCCAAGGATTTTGACTCCCAGCTCGAGGCCGATCTTGCCGCCGAGAAGTCCTTCGAGAACCGGGAGGAGGGCGAGACCCGTCCATGCCCCGTCTGTCAGGGAGACCGGCTCAACCCCGTCGCCTGCGCCGTCAGGATCGCCGGCGAGAGTATCGCCGGATTCTCGGCCCGCTCCGCCAGCGATGCGCTGGCCATGAGCCGCGAGTGGAAGTTCGAGGGGCGCGAGGAGACCATCGCCCGCGATATCCTCCCCGAGATCCGTCAGCGCCTCGAGTTCCTGGGACGTGTCGGACTCGATTACCTCCAGCTTCACAGATCCGCCAAGACCCTGAGCGGAGGCGAATCCCAGCGTATCCGACTGGCGGCCCAGCTTGGGTCCAATCTCCGCGGCGTGCTCTACGTGCTGGATGAACCTACGATCGGACTCCATCCACGTGACAACACCCGCCTTCTCGATGCCCTGGAAGAACTATCCTCCATGGGGAACTCTCTCCTCGTCGTCGAGCATGACGAGGAGACCATGCGGCGCGCCTCCCGGATCATCGATCTCGGTCCGAAGGCGGGCTCACACGGAGGCGAGATCGTGGCCTTCGGAACCATGGAGGAGATCATGGCCGAGGAACGTTCCCTCACCGGCAAGTTCCTGCGAGAGCCCCCCGTTCATCCCCAGCGTGGATCACGCCGCCCCATGAAGGATGTCTCCGAATGGCTGGAACTCAAGGGAGCGAAGCGCCACAACCTCGACAATGTGGACGTCAGCTTCCCTCTCCGCCGCCTCACCGCGATCACGGGGATCAGCGGCTCCGGCAAGAGCACCCTGCTGCGCGGCGTTCTCCTTCCCGCCGTGGAGGAATCATTGACCCGCGCCGGCAGGCGCAAGAAGAGCGGGCCCCTCTACTGGAAATCAATCACCGGCGTGCAGCACCTCTCGCAGGTGATCGAGGTCGACCAGTCCCCCATCGGAAAGACCTCCCGCTCGACACCGGCCACCTACCTCAAGATCTTCGACGCGATCCGCACACTCTACGCCAGACTACCCGAGGCGCGCCTGAGGGGTTACACAGGCAGCCGCTTCTCCTTCAACAATCAAGGCGGCCGTTGCGATACCTGCGAGGGGCAGGGGGTCATCAAGCTGGAGATGAACTTCCTCCCCGTCTCCTACATGCCGTGCGAGGACTGCGGCGGGACCCGCTTCAACCGCCAGACCCTCGAGGTGAAGTATGACGGCAAGTCGATCGGCGAAGTCCTCGCCATGACCGTCGAGCAGGCGGCGGATTTCTTCACCGCCCATCCCAAGATCAGCCGCCCGTTACAGCTCCTCGTCGAGACCGGACTCGGCTACCTGAAACTGGGACAGCCAAGCCCCACCCTGAGCGGCGGCGAGGCGCAGCGCATCAAGCTTGTCACCCAGTTGGCGCGGGGAGGAACCGCAGATCGACCACGCATGGCCAAACGCGGCGGAACCCTCTACATCCTTGAGGAACCGACAATCGGACTCCATGCCGCCGACGTGGAACTTCTCCAGGGTGTGCTGCACCGTCTCGTCGACAAAGGACACACGGTCATCGTCGTCGAGCACCATCTCGATCTGGTGGCGGAGGCCGACCACATCATCGACGTCGGACCGGAAGCCGGTTACCGCGGTGGAAAGATCATCGCCACGGGAACTCCTGAGGAAGTTTCCAAGAGCAAAGAAAGCCGCACTGCGCCGTTCCTCAGAGAAGTGCTTGGTCGCAAGGCGACCAAAGGTGTTTAGGCTGAAGACTCTTGGGCTGTTGGACTAATGTAGGCAGCCCTGAGCTCAAGCGATGGGCGAGCCTTGCGGGAGCGAGAGCGTCAAACGTGAGCCTCAGACTCTTTCTCAGTCGAGGAACAGCCTCACAGGATTTTCGAGAGCTTCCTTGATCTTAATCAGGAACGTCACCGCCTCCTTCCCATCGACCACGCGGTGGTCGTAGGAGAGGGCGAGGTACATCATCGGGCGGATCTCCACCTTGCCGTTGATGGCAACGGGGCGCTCCTGGATCTTGTGCATGCCAAGGATGCCGCTCTGGGGCGGATTGAGTATCGGTGTGCTCAGCAGTGAGCCGTAGACACCGCCGTTGGAAATGGTGAAGATGCCGCCCTGAAGGTCGGAGAGGCCGATCTTCCCCTCGCGCGCCTTGACGGCGTAGCCAAGGAGTTCCTTCTCGAGGCCGGCAAGGGAGAGCTTCTCGCAATCACGGATGACCGGAACGACAAGTCCCTTCTCGGTGCCGACGGCCACCCCGATGTCGTAGTAGTGGTTCTCGATGAGTTCGTCCCCTTCCAACTGCGCGTTGATCTGCGGAACGGCCTGCAGCGCTTCGACGACGGCCTTGATGAAGAAGGACATGAAGCCGAGCTTCACGCCATACTTGGCCTGGAAGCCCTCCTGAACTTCCTTGCGGAGGCTCATAACGGCGCTCATGTCAACCTCGTTGAAGGTGGTGAGGATCGCGGCGGTCTGCTGGGCGTTGACCAACTGCAGGGCGATCTTGCGGCGGAGAGGGGTGAGCTTCCTGCGGCTCACGCGGCCCTCTGGCCGCGCAGGAGTTGGGAGCTGAGAGCTGGCAGTTGGGGCTGAAGCAGGAGCTGGGAGCTGGGAGCTAGGAGCTTGGGACTGTTTGGGAGTGGGGACTTCAGGGCTGGGGGCAGGCTTCTTAGGCTCTTCCTTGTCTTTCCCCAACTTCGAGCTTCCAGCTTCCAGCTTCTCGGCTGCAGCAGTTGCTGCAGGCGCTGCTCCGGCCTCGATCTCCGCAACGGTGGAACCGATGGGTACTTCGGCACCCTCGGCCACCTTGATCCTGAGGATTCCGGCTTCCAGGGCGGTGACTTCGGAGGAAACCTTGTCTGTATCGAGGGTGAAGAGGAGGTCTCCCACGGCGACATGGTCTCCATCCTTCTTGTGCCAGGCGGAAAGGACTCCGGAGGTGATGGATTCTCCGACGGCGGGTACGATGACTGCGACGCTCATGATGGTGATGATCGGTTGGGAATGATTGGTTGGGAACTTTCTCGGTTATTTCTCTCCGAAGGCCTGGGCGATCAGCGAGGCCTGCTCGAGCTTGTGGGCGGCTGTCGTTCCGACGGCGGTGCTGGCACTGGCCTCACGGCCGGCATAGCTGATGGCTCGTCCGAAGAATTGCATCAGGATCGGAAGCAGATGATGCCAGGAACCCATGTTCGCGGGCTCCTCCTGACACCAGACGATCTCCTTCGCCTTCACATACGGTGCGGTAACGTTGCGCAGTTCCTCTTCGTTGAGCGGATAGATCTGCTCGAGACGCACGATGGCGGAGCGGTCGCCCCATCCGTTCTTTTCGCGGTATGACTGGAGGTCGTAGTAGACCTTGCCGGAGCAGAGGATGAGACGCTCTACCTTGGCGGGTTCGGCGGGCTTGGGCCCCTCGAGGATCTCATGGAACGCCCCCTTGATGAAGTCGTCTGTCGTGGAGACGGCCGCCTCGGAGCGCAGGAGGCTCTTGGGCGTCATGATGATGAGTGGCTTGCGGAAGTCGCGGAGCATCTGGCGGCGCAGTAGGTGGAAATACTGGGCCGGGGTGGTGAGGTTGCAGACCTCCATGTTCTCCTCGGCGCAGAGCTGAAGGAAGCGCTCAAGGCGGGCGCTGGAGTGCTCGGGCCCCTGTCCCTCGTAGCCGTGCGGCAGAAGCATGACCAGGGAACTCGGGCGCAGCCACTTGGTCTCGGCCGAGGCGATGAACTGGTCGATGATGATCTGAGCGCCGTTGGCGAAATCACCGAACTGGGCCTCCCACATGCAGAGCATCTTGGGATAGTCCATCGAGTAGCCGTAGTCGAATCCGAGGACGGCTGCCTCGGAGAGGGGGCTGTTGTAGACGCAGAAACGGGCCTGATCGGGCGCCAGGTTCATGAGCGGGATGTAGCGCTCGCGGGTCTGCTCGTCGTAGAAGACGGAGTGGCGGTGACTGAATGTGCCGCGGCGGCTGTCCTGACCGGAAAGACGGATGGGAATCCCCTCCAGCATGAGGGAACCGAAGGCAAGCGCCTCGCCGAAAGCCCAGTCGTATCCGGAGCCTTTCTCATAAACCTCACGGCGCCGCTCGAGGATGGTCTTGCGGACTTTGGGAAGGATCCGGAAATCGGAGGGCACCTTGGTGAGTCCGTCGACGATCGTTCCGAGGGTCTTTGCGCTGATGGCGGTCCTGACCGTCTTGTGGGAGTAAGAAGGCTGGAAGACGGCCGTCGATCCGACGAAGGCCTTCTGGTTTGCCTTCACGTCGGTGACGATCCCCTTCTTCATCTCGGCAAGGGCCGCCTCGAGATGTCCCTGCGATTTCTTCCAGCTGGCGTCGAATTCCTCCTGCGTGAGGGTGCCGAGTTCCATGGCCCGCTCGAGGAAGACCTCGCTCGGACGCCTGTGGGCGCGGATGACCTTGTAGAGGTCGGGCTGGGTGAAGAGCGGTTCGTCGCCCTCGTTGTGGCCGTAGCGGCGGTAACAGACGATATCGATGACGATGTCGCGCCCGAACTCCTGGCGGTAGGCGATGGCGATGCGGGCGGCCTCCGCGACGGCGATCGGATCATCCCCGTTCACATGGAAGACGGGGGCCTCGACGGTCTTGGCGATCTCGGTGCAGTAAAGCGTGGAACGCGAATCCTTCGGAAGTGTGGTGAAGCCGATCTGGTTATTGACGACCAGGTGGACGGTTCCGCCGACCTTGTAGCCGTCGAGTTGCGAAAGATTGAAGCACTCGGCCACGATCCCCTGCCCCGGGAAGGCGGCGTCTCCATGGATAAGGATCGGGACGACCTTCCGGCGACCTACGGTGTCCTCGAGGATGCGCTGGCGGGCGCGCACCTTGCCGAGGACGACGGGATTGACAGCCTCGAGGTGGCTCGGATTGGCGGCCAGGTAGACTTCGACCTCCGCGGCATCCTTCCCCTCCCCGATGTGGCGGGTGGTCTGGTAGCCGAGATGATACTTCACGTCACCGCTCGCCTCCCCCAGGTCGGGCGCGTACTTGTCGCTGAACTCGTTGAAGACAATGGCGAAGGGCTTCCTGAGGAAGTTGGTGAGGACATTGAGGCGTCCGCGGTGGGCCATGCCGAGCACGATCTCCTTCACCCCAAGTTCCGGGGAGCGGTGCAGGATCTCGGAAAGGGCGACCATCATCGACTCGCCTCCCTCGAGGGAGAATCGCTTGCTGCCGACGTAGGTGGTGTGGATGAAGTTCTCGAAGCTCTCCGCCTTGTGCAGGGTCCGGAGGATGCGGTGGTGCGGGGTGGAGATGTCGGCGGGACCCACGCGGTGCTCCACCCGGTCGCGGATCCAGTGGCGGATGCGCGTGTTCTGGATGTGCATGTACTCGACGCCGATGGTGTCGCAGTAGATGGAACGCAACTCGGCGATGATGTCGCGGAGCTTCATGGGCGCACCGTCACGGAAAGAACGGGAACTGACCGTGGAGTCGAGATCGGCGTCGGTCAGGCCGAATTCCTTGAGCTCCAACAACGGCTGGTAGGGCAACTCGTTGCTCAAGGGATTGAGCCTTGAAGCGGTGTGACCGAGCGTGCGGTAGGTGTAGATCAGGGCCTCAACTCGGCTCTGGAGCGATGCATCGCCAGCGGGCGCCCCCCCGGAAACGGCTACGGCACCGGTCGGCTTGGCAGCAGCCTTTTGATACCGGGCAAAACCGAGTTCGAACCCTTCAAAGAAGGAAGCCCAGTCGGCCGAAACCGAGGCGGCGTCGTTGCGCCATTTTTCGTAATTTTCATCGATGGCGGCCTCGTTCCAGCGCGCCGTGAAGGATGTGCTCATGAAGTTGGATTGGAAAAATCGTCTCTCTTCTCACGCACTGTCACCGCCAGGCATCGGTAACCCCGCTTTGGAAACAGGCGCGAAAATCCAATGGTTTACCAGATGCGCGCGAGGGGGCAAGCTGTCAATCGGCTTTCTTGCACCGGATCCGTCCCGGGAGTAGGATGGGCACCTTTCCTTCCGCCCCTTCATGATCTCCGTCCAAGGACTCTCCAAAAGCTACGGCCAAACCGAGGCGGTGCGGGATCTCTCCTTCACGGTCAACAAAGGGGAGGTGGTCGGGTTCCTCGGTCCCAACGGGGCTGGAAAAAGCACCACCATGAGGATCCTGAGCGGCTATCTGCCAGCCGACACGGGCGAGGTGCGGATCGCGGGATTCGATGTCTTCACTCAGTCGGTCAAGGCGCGTTCCCGGATAGGCTACCTCCCGGAGAACGTCCCCCTCTACCCGGAGATGAGGGTCGGGGAGTATCTCTCCTACCGCGCCGCCCTCAAGGGCGTGCGCTCCCGACGCGTCGCCGAGAAGGTGGAGGATGCCCTGCAACTCTGCGGACTCCCCCATGTGCGGCGCCAACTCATCGGAACCCTCTCCAAGGGATACCGCCAGCGCGTCGGCCTCGCGGACGCCCTGGTCAACGAACCCGACATCCTGATCCTGGACGAACCGACCATCGGCCTTGATCCGGAGCAGATCCGCGAGGTGCGCACCCTGATCAAGGGGCTCGCGACGCGCCACACGATCCTGCTCTCCAGCCATATCCTGAGCGAGGTCGAGATGACCTGCTCGCGGGTCCTGATCCTGAACAAGGGGAGGATCATCGCGAACGGAACCCCTTCCCAACTCCGTGATCGCACGGGTCTCTCGCTGTCGAACCCCGTGCGCCTGGAGGCCATGGTTCCCGATCCCGCGGAGGCGGCGAAATCCCTCGCGAAGCTGCCCGGCATCGATTCCGCAAGGGTCCTGGGCTCCACCGGCGGATGGAGCACCTTCGAGATCATTCCTTCCGGCAACGACCCGAGATGCGCCCTCTTCGAGGAGTCTGTGCGGCGCGGGTGGAAACTCCGGGAGCTCTCGGCCAGGGAATCCTCCCTGGAGGAGATCTTCACCTCCTTCGTCTCCGGTAGAAGCATCGAGCCGGAAAATGCCGGGTCAACCGCCAACCAGTCCGGGGAGGCTCGGCCATGAGGGTTTTCTGGATCCTTTGGAAGCGGGAAGTCGGCTCCTCCTTCAAGACACCCATGGCCTGGGTGATCCTCTTTTTCCTGCTGCTCGTCACCGGCTTCAATTTCTACGCCGGAGTCTCGGTCCTCAACCACGGCCCGACGGAAGTCACGGTCGTCGAATCGTTCTTCAACACGATCTTCTTCTGGTTCCCCTTCCTGCTGCTCTTCCCCCTGCTCACCATGCGCCTCTACTCCGAGGAGTACCGCAGCGGCACCGTCGAACCGCTGATGACCGCGCTGGTCCGGGATACCCAGGTCGTGCTGGCCAAGTTCTTCGGGGTCCTTTTCCTCTATGCGGTCCTCTGGCTTCCGACCGCCCTTTACTTCGTGATTTTCTGGCTGCAGACACGCCTCACGGCCGCGGGGGCGACGGGAGCCTACTTCGGCGCCTACCTGCTCCTGCTGCTCATGGGAATGTTCTACCTTGCGCTGGGCTGCCTCTGCTCCTCGCTGACGCGCCATCAGATCACCGCGGCGGTGACGACCCTTGCCCTGATCTCGCTCTTCTTCCTAACCGGCCTGCTCACCTTCCTCTCGGGAAGCGTCGGCACGCTCATGCAGGGGATCACCGTGACGATCTCGCCCATCGAGCAGATGACCCAGTTCTCCAGGGGCATCATCGATACGCGCCCCATCGTCTGGTACCTCGTGATGACGGGGCTCTGCCTTTTCTTCACGCTCCACTCCTTCCAGTCGCGCCGCTGGCGCAAGTGACCACATGAGAAATCACGATCCGAGCAAGCACGTGCCCCACCGCTTCGTCCGCCTCCGCGTGGCCCTGCAGATCGTGGCGGCCCTGGTCGTGAGCGCCTGCATCATCAGTTGGTCGCTGGGTCACTACCGGCGCCACGATTTCAGCCGCTCCCACAAGTTCGAGCTCTCCAACCAGACGAGGCAGACTCTCGCCTCGCTCGGATCGCCCGCCAGGGTGATCGTCTACTTCTCCCCCTCCTCGGCCTCCACCGGTTCCGAACTCCACGGGGACATCATGGCACTGCTTAGGGAGTACCAGTTCCTCTCACAAGTACAGAGTCAGGGCCAGGGCCGACGCAACCTCACCGTGGAGAGGGTCGATCCCATGCGAAACCCCGCCCGGGCGCGTGACCTCCAGGCGCAATACAGATTCTCAGGGGCCGAGAACGTGCTCATCGTGGAATACGGCGGACGCAGCACCGTGATCCCCGTTCCCGAGATGGGGGAATACGACTCGGCGCCCACACAATACGGAGAGCGCCCGAGGCTCGTCGCCTTCCGTGGCGAGCAGGTCCTGACCTCGGCCTTCATCGGACTGGTGCAACCGGCCTCCAACAAGAAGGTCTATTTCCTGCAGGGCCACGGGGAGGGAATGCCCGGCATCCCGCCGATGCAGATCATCGGCCAGAACCTCAAGCGCCAGAACATCACTGTCGCCCCGCTCAATCTCCCGGCGGGCAGCGCCTCGGTTCCCGCAGATGCGGCCCTTGTGGTGATCGCCGGCGCGCACTTCGACCCGTCGGCGGACGAACTCGCCGCCCTCCGCGCCTACTGGCGGGCGGGAGGGCATCTGATGACCCTCCTCGACCCGACCGGTGAGACACCCGGCCTGGATGCATTCCTCGACGAGGAGGGCAGGATCAGGCCCAGGAACGACAGGGTTCTGCGCCTTGTGAACCTAGGCGGTGCCACGGGAATCCTGCGCGATGTGACCGGCGAGTTCTTCGCAGGCTCGGAGATCACGGCGCGACTGGTCGGCCTGAACATCCTCTTCGCCGGCAACACCCGATCGCTTGCAATCAATGACCAGCGCGATCGCTCCATCAAGGGGCAGGAAACCGGCCCCACCCGTCCGCTCATCCGCGGCATCCACGGATTCCGCGGTTGCTCCAACTTCGCCAACGCGGACGGCAAGGGAGTCACCTTCGACCCGGCGAAGGATAACTTCTTCCCGGCCTACATCGCGGCGATCACCGATCTCGGCGGCGTGCATGACGACCGCGTGGCGCTCGGCGCCTCGCGGATGGTCGTGGTGGGCAATAGCGAGTTCCTCAAGGACAAGTTCCTCGCCGGCACGGGGCTCGACTTCTTCTCCAGCGCGGTCAACACCCTCATCGACCGGACGCAACTCGCCGGAACAACCCCCAAGACCAAGGAGTTCTTCACCCTCAATCTCGACGAACTTCAGCTCCGGCTCCTGGCTCTCTGGACCATCGTGGCGGTTCCGCTCGCCTCGGCCCTCCTGGGCCTGATCTTCCTCTGGAGGAGGCGCTCGTGAGCTGGAGGGGCACCCTTCTGCTGCTGATCCTGGCGGGGCTGGCAATCGGCATCCTGCTCTTCTCACAGCGCTCACGCACCCGATCCCCCGGAGAACCGTTGCTCGGCTTCGATCCGTCGGCGGCCGACCGGATCACGATCATCGAGGGAGTGGGGGGAGCCGGCCGTGTGGAGATGGTCAGGCAGGATGAGGTCTGGAAGCTTATTTCACCCCTTTCCGACCGCGCTGATCAAGGGGCGGTTCAAGCCTTGCTCGACTCGGCGTCGGGAATGAACGTACTGGATCGTCTCAATCCCGTCGACCTTAAGGGGAGAGGGAGCGTGAGCCTCGAATCGTTGAACCTGAAACAACCGCGGAAGACCGTGACGATCAGGGCGGGAAAAACCCATACGCTCCTCTTCGGCGCGGATGGTGCCGCCACGGGACAGATCTATGCGCGGGTGGACTCCGATCCCACCGTCTATCTGGTGCCTTCCGCGACGGCATCCCTGGCCTTCCGTCCCCTGGCGGAATTCCGGGATCCGCGCCTCACCACGCTCTCCTTCGACCATCTCGCCGAGATGGAACTGACACGGAACGGCGCCGGGAATTCCCAGCAACTTCGCCTCGCCAGGAATGCCAAGGGATGGAACATCGTGAGCCCCGTCTCCGCGCGGGGTGGAAATGAGGCCGTCGAGGCATGGGCCGCCTCGTTGGTCGGAGCCAGGATCGTCCGCTGGATGCCGGAGGGAACCGATCCCGCGGCATGCGGATTGGAGCCGCCGGTGGCGACAGTCACGGCGAGGGAGGATGGCGGTGTGCCCGTGGTGATCTCGATCGGATCGGAGACGGGCGACGTTCCCGGCGGCCGCTACGTACGCTGCAACGGCCGCCCCGGAATCTGCATCGTCACCGGAATCTCCCCGGCGCTTGCAGCCACGCCGGCAGCCCTGCGTTCCAAAAACCCTCAAACGGTCCCGCTCGACACCGTCGACAAAATTGAGATCAGCACGGGAGAAGGGGGCCTGCTGGTGGCCCGAAAGAAAGGCAGCGATGACTGGCAGGTCGTCGAGGGCGGCTCGGGCGATCTTTCCCGAACGAAGGTGGAAGAATGGTACCGGAGGTTGTCATCCCTGAAGGCTTCCGGATTTGAACCCGCGACTCCCGATCGCCTCGCGGCGCGTGGAATGAATGTCCCGGAACTCACGATACGCCTCATCGCGCATCTCTCCGAAAACACCGCCGAGGAAAGCGCCGGCGACATGGTGCTCGGAGAATATGCCTTCGGCACGGCGTCGGACGGCACGGTCGCCATGCGCGAGGGAGATTCCTCCGACCTGATGCTCCTTCCGGAGAAGGCACTCGAACTGGCGGGAGGGCCGGAAGGCTATCTTCCAAATTGATGAATTGTTGATTGCTGATTGCGATGGCTTGCTTGCAACATCGGCGTTTTACTCTCCGGCCATTTCCTCACTTAAAGATTTCCGACCTAACAGCCTAATAGTCTAAACCGCCAGAGCCTATTCCCATGATGCCTTCCTCCGAGATCCGCCGTTCCTTCCTCGAGTTTTTCCGCAGCAAGGAACACACCATCGTCACCTCCTCCAGCCTGCTGCCGGACTCCCCGAACCTCCTCTTCACCAATGCCGGGATGAACCAGTTCGTGCCGATCTTCCTCGGCACGACCCCCTGCCCCTACACTCCTCCCCGCGCCGCCGACACGCAGAAGTGCATCCGCGCGGGCGGCAAGCACAACGACCTCGAGGATGTCGGTCTGGACACCTACCATCACACCTTCTTCGAGATGCTGGGCAACTGGTCCTTCGGAGATTACTTCAAGAAAGAGGCGATCAGTTGGGCTTGGGAACTCCTTGTCGAGAAGTGGAAATTTCCCGCCGAACGCCTCTACGCGACCGTCTACAGCCCCGCGGAGGGGGATCCCGCCTCCTTCGACGCCGAGGCCCACGCGCTCTGGTCGGAGTTCTTCCGCTCGAAGGGACTGGATCCCGCGATCCATGTCGTCCCCGGCAACCGGAAGGACAATTTCTGGATGATGGGCGAGACCGGCCCCTGCGGCCCCTGCTCGGAACTCCACATCGACTTGACCCCTTACGGGGACACGAAGGGCGCCCTCGTCAACAAGGGGAGCGCCGAGTGCATCGAGATCTGGAATCTTGTCTTCATCCAGTTCAACGCAAACCCCGACGGCTCCTTCGTCCCCCTCCCCGCCTGCCATGTCGATACCGGCATGGGATTCGAGCGCGTCTGCTCGGTGATGCAGGGAACCAAGGGATTCAAGGAATTCGGCAACGTGGTGATCTCCAACTACGAGACCGATCTCTTCCGTCCAGTCTTCGAGGCGATCGGTGCCCTCTGCGGCCGCAAGTACGGCTCGACCCTTCCGCAGCCCTCCGGGGACGGCGCGATGATTCCCGTCACGGATCAGGAAAAGGATGATGTCGCCTTCCGCGTCATCGCCGACCACCTGCGCACCCTCGGCTTCGCCATCGCCGACGGCATCCAGCCAGGCAATGCCGAACGCCACTACGTGCTGCGCCGCATCCTGCGACGCGCCGTCCGCTACGGACGCACACTCGGTTTCACCGCACCCTTCCTTCACAAACTCACCCCGGTGCTGGCCGCCGTCATGGGTGATGCCTTTCCCGAAGTGCGCTCCAGGGAGTCGCTCATCACCGAAACGCTCAAGCGGGAGGAGGAGGCCTTCCACAAGACCCTCGACAAGGGACTCTCCCTCTTCGAGCAGGAGGCCGCCAAGGGGAAGGGTATCTCGGGCGAGGTGGCATTCCGGCTCTACGACGAGCAGGGATTTCCTCTCGACCTGACCGAGCTTCTTGCCCGCGAGCGCGGACTCTCGGTTGATCATGCCGGGTTTGAAACCCTCATGCAGCAACAGCGGGAGCGCGCACGCGCCGCCCAAAAGAAGGAGATCATTAGCCTCTCCTCGCTGGAGACCGCCACGCCGACCGATTTCTCGGGCTTCGACTCGAGGGAAACCGGGGCCACGGTGCTCGAGGTGGTCCGCATCAAGGATCGCACGGCGGTGATTCTCGACCGCTCCGTCTGCTATGCGGAGATGGGAGGCCAGCTTGGCGACACTGCATCCCTCGCCTCGGGCGGATCGCTCTGGCGGATCGCCGACACGCAGAAGAGCGGCCCGACCTGGCTTCACTTCATCGAACTGCAAGAAGGAGAAGAGGCCCCCCTTCCCGGCTCGGAGGTCACCATCACGCTCGATGCTCCCCGCCGCGCCGCGATCCAGCGCCACCACACCGTCACCCACCTGCTTCACTGGGCTCTCCGCGAGACATTGGGCGAGACCGTTTCGCAGAAGGGTTCCTTTGTCGGCCCGGAAAAACTCAGCTTCGATTTCTCCAGTTCCGCACTCACGCCCGAGCAGGTCTCCAAGGTCGAGCAACTCGTCAACGAACGCATCCTGGAGAATGCCGGCGTCAGCTGGCACGAGATCCCCTTCTCCGAAGTGAAGGGACGGCCCGGCATCCTGCAGTTCTTCGGTGACAAGTATGGCGACACCGTCCGCGTCGTGCAGATCGGGGGCGCACCGCACGCCCTGGACGGCTACTCGATGGAACTCTGCGGCGGCACCCATGTCCGTGCCACGGGTGAGATCGGCCTCTTCCGGATTGCCAGCGAGGCGGCCGTCGCCGCCGGAACGCGCCGCATCGAGGCGGTGGCGGGACTTGAGGCGCGCCATGCCGCCAGGAACGACTCCCAACGCCTGCAAGCCGTGGCAACACGACTCGGCGCCCCGCTTGCCGAGGTGGAGAAAAAACTGGAAGCCACCCTCTCCCACCAGAAAGAACTCGAAAAAGAGCTCTCCTCCCTGCGCCAAAAAGCCGCAGCGGGCCTTGCCAAGGAACTACTGGCAAAAGCTTGCACGGGAACAATCCCCTCCATCGTGGAGGAGATACCCGGGGCAGATGGAAATGAACTCCAGACGATTGCGGATGCCCTCAAGGGATCCTTCGATGGAGTGATCCTCCTGGCAGGAGTCTCCGGGGGGGCCGTTTCACTGGTTGCCTCGGTGGGCAAGGCTCATCAGGGATCGCTCCCCGCCGGAAAGCTGATCTCCGCGATTGCTCCCCTCGTGGGAGGGAAGGGTGGCGGGAAGCCCGACGGTGCGCGTGGCGGCGGTCGCGATGCCGCCGGACTTCCCCCGGCACTCTCCAAGGCCAGGGAACTGATCGCTGCGGGGAAGATCTGATCGTCACTGAGATTTCACAGGGATCCGTAACAAATCAGCCACTGGCGAACACATAGCCGTGGGAACGGCTTGGGTAGACTGAACGAAAGTTCAGCCCGCAAGGGTAATACCATTTACATAGCTATACTGGTATAATGATCACGTAGGAAGAGTTTGCTTGAGATAGGAGCCAGTTGTGTCCGATCAGACGGAAGACGCGGCTTGCATCATTCCAGTACTCTTGGAGGGTTGAGGTGATGGTTTGCTGAGCTTCTT
>CANKJN010000040.1 GCA_947482345.1 Spartobacteria bacterium | reverse complement strand
TCAACCCTCCAAGAGTACTGGAATGATGCAAGCCGCGTCTTCCGTCTGATCGGACACAACTGGCTCCTATCTCAAGCAAACTCTTCCTACGTGATCATTATACCAGTATAGCTATGTAAATGGTATTAGTCATTCGAGGCGAAAGCCGAGAAGTCCGAGCCGTAACGGATGCGAAGCAACGGCCGGGCAAGCAATCTGAAGATCCGAGGATGCCTGATCCGGGAGGATCGGCAGACAATCAAGCCAGTGGGAACAGGCGCGAAAGACTGCGACGAAGTCGCAGCCCGCAGGGCCGCACCGCTTGCCGGGAGGCAAGTGCCGTCAAACTGCCTCAACAGGATCCTAATGAAGGGGCTACACCAAGCATTGTCAAAGGCTTGGTAAGCTTCAGCGAAGCTGAAGCTACGAACGCTTGCGATCAAACACCGCGAGTATGTCCTTGGCGTCGGGAGCCTCGGCAAGGCCGGCACGAACAGCGGGATCGTTAAGGAATTTGGCAATCGCGGCCAGCGTCCGAAGGTGAGTCTGAAACTGGTCCTTGGGAACGAGGAAGAGGACGATGAAGTGGACGGGTTTGCCATCAAGGGATTCGAAATCAATCCCTTCATTGGATCGCCCAAAGCAGGCAACGACCTCGCTGACAGCATCGCAACTGGCGTGAGGAATGGCGATCCCGAATCCGATGCCCGTGCTCATCGTCTCCTCGCGGTGCCGTAGTGCCGCAACGGCTTCGTCGCGATGGGAGGCGTCGAGATGCCCGTCCCGGACGAGTTGTGTCACGATCTCCTCGATGGCCGTCCACCTGTCGGTGGCGGCCATCTCAGGAATGATCTGATCCTCGGAGAGCAGGCTCGCGAGAGTCATGTAAGAGATCCCGGTGAAGGGGGAGAAATCCGTCTAACCGGGGGCTTAGTGGCCTTCTTCCTCGACCGGCGCTTCTCCGGACTCTTCGCCAAGGGCGTAGCGGACGAAGCGGACGATGGAGATCTTGTCGGAGAGTTCCTTCTCCTTTGCAGCCACGAGATCCTTGACGGTGATGTCGGGGTTCTTGATGCAGGCCTGCTCGAGGAGACAGGCGGTGCTGTAGAACTTGTCCATCTTCCCGTCGACTATCTTCTCGACAATGTTCTCTGGCTTACCCTGGACCTGCGCCTTGTAGATCTCGCGCTCCGAGGCAACGAGTGCCGCGTCGACCTGATCGCGGGAGACGACAACAGGATGGGCGGCGGCGACCTGAAGAGTGATATCCTTGACCATTTCGCGGAATCCCTCGCTCTTGGCGGTGACCTCGTTGCCGCAGTTGATCTCGGCGAGCACCCCGACCTTCCCCTGGAGGTGGATGTAGGAGGCGACGAGCCCGCCGTTCCCCTCGGCGATCTGGAAGCGGGCGAAGCGGCGGATGACGATGTTCTCGCCGAGCGCGGCAATGGTGGCGGCGATCGCGTCCTTGAAGAGAACACCGGTGGAACCGGCGGACTCGAGCAGGGCAGGGACGCTGTCGGCACCGGAGGCCGCTATCTCTGCGGTGATCTCCTTGACGAACTTGGTGAAGATGTCGTTCTTGGCGACGAAGTCTGTCTCGCAATTGATCTCGACGAGCACGCCGGTCTTGCCCGAAGGCTGGATGAAGGAGACAACAGCACCTTCCTTGGCGTGGCGGGAGGCCTTCTTGCCGGCGCTGGCGATGCCCTTCTGGCGCAGGAGCGCCTCCGCCTTCTCGATGTTGCCGCCCGCCTCGGTGAGGGCGCGCTTGCAGTCCATCATGCCGGCGTTGGTCTTCTCGCGGAGAGCCTTGACTACTGCTGGATTGATATCAGCCATGGTGATCTGAGTCGTTCGGTTCTGTTGATCCGGTCCGTGCGCTTATTCGGCGACGGCTGCGAGCTCACCAGCGGCAGCGGGCACGCCGCCACGTCCCTTGACGAGTTGGTCGACAAGCTTCTGCAGGATGATGCGGATGGCGCGGATGGCATCATCATTGCCTGCGATCGGGTAGTTGATCTCCTCAGGATTGCTGTTGGAATCAACGATGGCCACGATCGGGATGTTGAGCCTGCGGGCCTCGGCGACAGCGATCGACTCCTTGACGGTGTCGATGATCACGATGGCGTCGGGAAGCTTCTCCATCTCCAGGACTCCCTCGAGGTTGTGGCGGATGCGTGTGGCCTCGCGGCGAAGCGCGGAGGCCTCGGCCTTGTTGATCTTGTTGAAGCCGGCGCTCTTTTCGAGGGCCTCGAAGTCCTTGAGCTTGGAGACGCTCTTGCGGATGGTGACGAGGTTGGTGAGGGTGCCGCCGAGCCAGCGCTGGTTCACATAGAACTGACCGCAAGCCTGCGCCGCTTCCTTGACCGCTTCCTGGGCCTGTTTCTTGCAGCCGACGAAGAGGATCTTGCCGCCGCGGCCGGTGATGCCGGAGAGGAACCCTCCTGCCTTGACAAGCTGGTCGACCGTCTTGGAGAGGTCGATGATGTGGATGGAATTCTTCTCCTCGAGGATGAAGTCGCGCATGCGGGGATTCCAGCGCTTGGTCTGGTGGCCGTAATGGACACCAGCTTCAAGGAGTTCGGTCATTGTTTCTACAGACATGGGATAGGATGGTTTTGGGCTTGCGTTGCTTTTCTTGATGAATGGTTCGTGCGTTTTTTACAGGGCTTACTCGGCGGCTGCTTCGGCCTCCCCATCACCCTCGAAGAGGGTGGGCTCGCCGAGGTGGACCAGATCGATCTCGCGGTTGGTCTTGAAACCGGTGCCCGCGGGGATGAGGTGCCCCATGATGACGTTCTCCTTGAATCCGCGGAGCCTGTCGGTCTTGCCGAGGGTTGCTGCCTCGGTGAGGACACGGGTGGTGTCTTGGAAGGAGGCCGCGGAAATGAAGCTGTCGGTCTCGAGTGACGCCTTGGTGATGCCAAGGAGGACGGGTGCGGCCTCCGCGGGCTTTCCGCCCTTGGCACCGACGCGCTCGTTCTCGGCCTCGAACTCGAGGCGGTCGATCTGGTCCCCCCAGAGAAGGGTGGTGTCGCCTGGGTCGGTGATCTTCACCTTGCGGAGCATCTGGCGGACGATGATCTCGATGTGCTTGTCATTGATCTCCACGCCCTGGAGGCGGTAGACCTCCTGCACCTCGTTGAGGAGGTGTTCCTGGAGCTCCTGGGGTCCGCAGACATCGAGGATCTCGTGAGGAACGACGGGGCCCTCGGTGAGTTGCTGGCCCTTCTTCACGAAGTCGCCCTTGAAGGCGATGATGTGCTTGGAGAGAGGAATGAGATGCTCCTCCTCGGAACCGGTCTGCGGGTCGCGGACAATGAGCTTGCGCTTGCCGCGCACGGTGCCGCCGATGTCGACGACGCCGTCGATGCGGGCGATTTCGCAGGCATCCTTCGGACGACGTGCCTCGAAGAGCTCGGCCACACGCGGCAGACCGCCGGTGATGTCCTTGGTCTTGGCGATCTTGCGCGGGGTCTTGGCCATACGCTGACCGGCCTGGACCTTCTCCCCTTCCTTGACCTCAAGGTGGGCGCCGGCAGGGATGGAGTAGCTTGCAAGGATCTCCTTCTTGTCATCGACGATGACGATCTGGGGATGCAGGTCCTCCTTGTGCTCGATGACGACGGTGCCCATGACGCCGGTCTCGTCATCGACCTCCTTGCGGATGGTGACGCCGCTGATCATGTCCCGGAATTCGACCTTACCGGTCTTCTCCGTGATGATCGGCACGTTGTAGGGATCCCACTGGACGAAGGTCTCCCCCTTCTTGACGCTGGCGCCGTCGGCGACCGAAATGACGGAGCCGATGACGACGGGGTAGCTCTCGAGCTCGCGGCCATCCTTGGCATGGATGCCGACAGTGCCGTTCTTGGAGAGCACGATGTAGGTGCCGTCCAGGGCCTGCACGGCGCGGAGGTCGTTGAAGCGTACGGAACCTTCGTTCTTGGCCTTGATGATGGGCTGCTTGAAGGTCTGGCTGGCGGTGCCGCCAACGTGGAAGGTACGCATCGTGAGCTGAGTGCCGGGCTCACCGATCGACTGGGCGGCGATGATGCCGACCGCCTCGCCGAGGCCGATCATGAGACCGGTCGAGAGGTTGCGGCCGTAGCACTTGGCGCAGACGCCGCGCTTGTTCTCGCAGGTAAGCACGGAGCGGATCTTGAGCTGCTCGTGGCCGACCTTGTCGAGGGCGGCGGCGGTCTCTTCGTCGATGAGGTTGTTGGCCTTGATGATCGGCGTGTTGGTGATGGGATCCTTGACGGTCTCACAGCTGACACGGCCGATGATGCGGGTCGCCAGGCTGACGACTTCCTCGTCTCCCTCGTAGATCGGGCGGACGACGATGCCGTTGACCGTGCCGCAATCCTCGGAGGTGATGATCACGTCCTGGGCGGCGTCGACGAGCTTGCGGGTCAGGTAGCCGGAGTCGGCCGTCTTGAGCGCGGTGTCGGCGAGTCCCTTGCGGGCGCCGTGGGTGGAGATGAAGTACTCGAGCACGGAGAGACCCTCGCGGAAGTTCGAGAGAATGGGGCGCTCGATAATCTCGCCGGAGGGCTTGGCCATGAGGCCGCGCATGCCGGCCAACTGCTTTACCTGGGTGCGGTTTCCTCGGGCTCCGGAGTCTACCATCATGAAGACGGGGTTGGCCTCGCGGCGACCGTCATTGTGCTCGAGTGTGCGGAAGAGGGCGTTGGCGATCTCTTCGCCCGTGTGGGTCCAGATGTCCTGCACCTTGTTCTTGCGCTCGCCGTCGGTTATGATACCGCGGCGGTACTGCTTCTCGACCTCGGCGATCTGCTTCTGGGCGCTCTCGATGAGCACGGCCTTCTCCTTGGGGATGATCATGTCATTGATGCCGATGGAGGCACCAGCGCGGGTGGCCTCGCGGAATCCGAGTTCCTTGAGCTTGTCAAGGGTCTCGACGGTGCGGGCCTGGCCGACGGCCTTGTAGCAGCGCCAGATGATGTCCGAGAGCTGCTTCTTGCCCGCGACCTTGTTGTAGAAACCGAGCTCCGTGGGCCAGATCTGGTTGAAGAGGACGCGGCCGACGGTGGTCTCGATGACCGGGTGTTCGCCGTTGCCGTAGACGGTCTTCTCGCCGCGATCGGGGTTCTTGAGGCGAATACGGGTGTGAATCTTCACGCTTCCCTCGGAGAGAGCGAGCTCGACTTCGCTCGTTTCGGCGAAGAGGGGCATGCGGGCTTCCTTGGGCTTTCCATCCTTGCCATTGACCACGCGGGGATTCTGCGTGAGGTAGTAGCAACCGAGCGGAATGTCCTGCGAAGGGTTCGTGATCGGCTTCCCGCTGGAAGGCGAGAAGATGTTGTTCGGGGCCAGCATCAAGGTGCGGGCCTCGAGCTGCGCCTCGACGGAGAGAGGGACGTGGACGGCCATCTGGTCACCGTCGAAGTCGGCGTTGTAAGCAGTGCAGACGAGCGGGTGGACGCGGATCGCCTCGCCTTCGATGAGGATCGGCTCAAAAGCCTGGATCGATAGGCGGTGGAGGGTCGGGGCGCGGTTCAGGAGAACGGCGTGGCCCTTCGTGACCTCTTCCAGGATGTCCCAGACCTCGGGGGTCTGACGCTCGATGAGCTTCTTGGCGCTGCGCACGGTGTGCACATATCCCAACTCCTTGAGGCGGCGGATGATGAAGGGCTCGAAAAGGACGAGCGCCATCTTCTTGGGAAGACCGCACTGGTTGAGCTTGAGCTCGGGCCCGATGACGATGACCGAACGGCCGGAGTAATCGACGCGCTTGCCGAGCAGGTTCTGACGGAATCGTCCACCCTTGCCCTTGAGCATGTCGCTGAGGGACTTGAGCGGGCGGTTGGCGGCACCGGTGACGGCGCGGCCGTGGCGGCCGTTGTCATAGAGGGCATCGACGGCCTCCTGGAGCATGCGCTTCTCGTTGCGGATGATGACCTCGGGGGTCTTGAGCTGGAGAAGAGTGCGGAGACGGTTGTTACGGTTGATGACGCGGCGGTAAAGATCGTTAAGATCCGAGGTCGCGAAACGGCCACCCTCGAGCGGAACAAGCGGACGGAGGTCGGGAGGGATGACAGGCAGGACGCTAAGAATCATCCACTCGGGACGGGTCTTCGAGGACATGAAGCCCTGGACAAGCTTCAGACGCTTCGCAAGTTTCTTGCGGATCTGCTTGCTCTTGGTCTGGGTCATCTGCTTCTCGATGACCTGCTGTTCCTCGAGGAGGTCGAGGTTCTCAAGCAGCTTCTGGATAGCCTCGGCTCCCATGCCGGCAGTGAAGTCCTCGCCGTACTGGTCCTCAGCCTCGCGGAACTCGGTCTCGGTCAGGAGCTGTCCCTTCTCGAAGGGGGTCTTGCCCGGATCAATCACGATGTAATCCTCGTAATAGATAACGCGCTCGAGCTGGCGGCCGGTGAGATCGAGCATCAGGCCGATGCGGGAGGGCATGCACTTGTAGAACCAGATGTGGGAGACCGGCACGGCCAGATCAATGTGACCCATGCGCTCGCGACGGACGCGGCTCAGGCAGACCTCGACGCCACAACGGTCGCAGACGACGTTCTTGTGCTTGATGCGCTTGTACTTGCCGCAGGAGCACTCCCAGTCGCGGGTCGGACCGAAGATGCGCTCGCAGAAGAGACCGCCCTTCTCGGGCTTGAAGGTCCGGTAATTGATTGTCTCCGGATTCTTGACCTCCCCCTTGCTCCAGCTGCGGATGGTCTCGGGGTTGGCGACGGTGATCCCGACCTCGTCGAAGGAAACCTTCGTGGGATCGGCAAGGATGTCGGGTGCTGCTGCAAGTGCTGTATCGGTCATGGCTCGTGGAATGCTGCTTTGGTTGCGGGATGCGCTTGGCGGTGAGTTGGGTGCCTCGTGTTACCTTCCCTTAGTGGGAGGCTGCGGTATCGATGAAGGAACGGGGTTCGTCCTTGCCGCCGACGCGAACGTCGAGGCCGAGACCCTGCATTTCCTTGATGAGCACGTTGAAGGATTCGGGGATGCCGGCCTCCAGGGAGTTGTCCCCCTTGACGATGCTCTCGTAGATTCGCGTGCGGCCCTGCACGTCGTCGGACTTGACGGTGAGCAGTTCCTGAAGCGTGTAGGCGGCGCCGTAGGCCTCGAGCGCCCAGACTTCCATCTCTCCGAAGCGCTGGCCTCCGTACTGGGCCTTGCCTCCCAGCGGTTGCTGGGTGACGAGCGAGTAGGGACCGACGGCGCGGGCGTGGATCTTGTCGGCCACGAGGTGTCCGAGCTTGAGCATGTAGATGATGCCGACGACGACCTCCTGGTCGAACGCATCGCCGGTACGGCCATCGAAGAGTTGCGACTTGCCGTTTTCCTGGATCCATTCAAACCCTTCCTTCTTGCCAGCCTCCACGAGATACTCGCGGATACGGGTCTCGGGAATGCCGTCGAAGACAGGTGTCGCAACCTTGAAGCCGAGGGCCTTGGCAGCGATACCCAGATGGGTCTCGAGAACCTGGCCGACGTTCATTCGGCTCGGCACTCCGAGCGGGTTGAGCACGATGTCAACGGGCGTACCGTCGGAGAGGAAGGGCATGTCCTCCTCGGGGACGATCTTGGCGACGACGCCCTTGTTACCGTGGCGTCCTGCCATCTTGTCACCGACGGAGAGCTTACGCTTGCTCGCGATGAAGACCTTGACCTGCTTGATGATGCCGGGATCGACGTCATCTCCGCTCTCGACGCGGCCGAGGTTCTCCTCCTTCTCGTTCTCGAGATCGGCGAAGCGGTGCTCGAACTGACCGATGATCTCGCGGATCTTGTTGCGGATCGGGCTCGGGTCGATCTCGACCACGTTGTAGACGCCGGCCAGCTTGCGCAGGAGCATCTTGGTGATCTTGCGGTTGGCTGGGATGATGATCTCGCCGGACTCGCCGTTGACGACGTCGAGCGGGATCTTCTCGCCGAGCAGGACGTTGGCAAGGCCCTCGGTGAGCTGCTCAAAGAGCTCGTCCTTGCGCTTCTTGTTATCGTCCTGGATCATCTTCTGCTGACGCTTCGACTCGGCGGGTGTCATCTTGATCTTGGTGGCCTTCTCCTTGGAGGAGACGCGCACGTCCATGACGATGCCGTAGGTGCCGGAGGGTACGAGCAGGGAGGTGTCCTTCACGTCGGCCGCCTTCTCGCCGAAGATGGCGCGCAGGAGTCGCTCCTCGGGGGCAAGCTCGGTCTCGCTCTTAGGGGTGATCTTGCCGACGAGGATATCGCCTGGCTTCACCTCGGCGCCGATGCGGATGACGCCGTCGGGTCCGAGATTCTGCAGGGCCTCCTCGCTGACATTCGGTATGTCGCGGGTGATTTCCTCGGGGCCGAGCTTGGTGTCGCGGGCACCGCATTCGAACTCGTCGATGTGGATGGAGGTGTAGATGTCCTCCTTGACGACGCGCTCGGAGATGAGGATGGCGTCCTCGAAGTTGTAGCCGTTCCAGGGCATGAAGGCGACGAGCACATTGCGGCCGAGCGCGAGCTCGCCGTTCTCGGTGTTCGGGCCGTCTGCCAGCACGTCACCCTTCTTGACCGTCTGCCCCTTCTTGACGATGGGCTTCTGGTTGATGCAGGTGCTGCTGTTGGAACGCATGAACTTGCGCAGTTCGTAGACGTAGACCCCGCTCACGGGATCGCTTTTGATCTTCTTCTTGCCCTCGGGGAGTTCGCCGTCCTTGGTGACGATTATGCGTTGGGCGTCGACGGAGGCGATCTTGCCGTTGGAGTCGGCGACGATCACGGCACGGGAATCGCGGGCGACGCGGCCCTCCATGCCGGTTCCGATGATCGGGGCATCCGAGATCAGGAGAGGCACCCCCTGGCGTTGCATGTTCGAGCCCATGAGCGCGCGGTTGGCGTCGTCATGCTCGAGGAAGGGGATGAGGCCGGCGGCCACGGAGACAAGTTGTTTGGGCGACACGTCCATGTACTGGACCTTCTCGGGTTCGATCTCGACGAAGTCCCCGCGGAAACGCGAGGAGACGGTCTCGCCGAGGAACTTGCCCTTGCTGTCGACCGGGGAGTTCGCCTGCGCGACGTAGAAGTTCTCGTCACGGTCGCCGGTGAGGTACTCGATCTCGTCGGTCACCTTGCCGCTGATCACCTTGCGGTAAGGGGTCTCGATGAAGCCGAAGTCGTTGACCCGGGCATAGGTGCTCAGGGAGCTGATCAGACCGATGTTCGGACCTTCCGGGGTCTCGATCGGGCAGATGCGGCCGTAGTGCGAGGGATGAACGTCGCGAACTTCGAATCCGGCGCGCTCACGGGAGAGTCCCCCGGGTCCAAGGGCCGAGAGACGACGCTTGTGGGTGAGCTCGGAGAGCGGGTTCGTCTGATCCATGAACTGGCTCAGCTGTGAACGGCCGAAGAAATCACGCACGACGGCGCTCAGCGACTTCGGGTTGATGAGCTTCTGCGGAGTGATGTGATCGACGGAGGGATCGTAAAGCGCCATGCGCTCGCGGACGAGGCGCTCGGTGCGTGAGAGACCGACGCGGCACTGGTTGGCGAGAAGTTCGCCGACGGTGCGGACGCGGCGACTGCCGAGGTGATCAATGTCGTCGAGCATCCCGTCGCCCTTGCGGAGCTTGAGGAGATAGCGCATCGACTCGACGATGTCCTCCTTGCGGAGGATCCGGTCGTCGATCTTGGGATCGAGGCCGAGCTTCTGCTGGATCTTATGACGGCCTACGCGGCCGAGGTCGTAACGCTTGGCGTCGAAGAAAAGACGCTTGAGCATGCCGCGGGCGTTCTGAACGGTCGGGGGATCGCCAGGGCGGAGCTTGCGGTAGATGTCCTTGAGTGCCTCCTCCTCGTTGTGGGCGGGATCACGCTTGAGAGACTTGACGATGGTGTCGTCGTCCTTGGTGTCGATCACCTTGACGGTGGTATGGCCGGCGCGGATGAGGTCGCGGATGACGGCGGGGGTCAGCGGCTCGTAGGCGCGGGCAATGATGGCATCACCCTCGCGGACATCCGCGAGCAGGACCTTGGTGCTGATCTCCTCCTCGTCGAGCTTGTCGCTGAGCTTGAGGGACTCGATCTTGTAAAAGAGGGCGGCAATCTCCTCGTCGGTCGGGAAGCCGAGGGCGCGGAGGAAGGTGGTCGCAAGGAACTTGCGGCGTCGCTTGCGGCGGTCGAGGTAGACGTAGAGAAGGTCGTTCGTGTCGAACTGAACCTCGGTCCAGGAGCCGCGGTCGGGAATGATGCGAAAGCCGTGGAGCAGCTTGCCGTTGAGGTGAACGTCGGACTCGAAGCAGATGCCGGGTGAGCGGTGGAGTTGGCTGACAACGACGCGTTCGGCACCGTTGACGATGAAGGTGCCAGCATTGGTCATAAGCGGAATCTCGCCCATGTAAACCTTCTCCTCCTTGGTGGAGCGCTCGTCCTTGTAACGGAAGGTCACATAGAGGGGGGCGCTGTAGGTCTGGCCGTCGATCTGACACTCCACGGGACCGATCTTAGGCTCCTCAAGCTGGTAGCTGACGAAATCGAGCGAGGACTTCTCCTCGAATCCGAAGATCGGGAAGAACTCGCGGAAGACGGCCTGAAGGCCGACGTTCTTCCGCTTGGATGGCTCGACACCCGTCTGGAAAAATTCCTCGTACGACTTGATCTGCAGTTCAATGAGGTTCGGCGGCTGGATGGCCTCGTGCAGTTTTCCGAAGGAGATACGGTCAGACATGGATCAGGGTCGGGTTGGTCGCGCGGTTGGTTCGCGTGGTGTTCGCAGGTGGTGCCGTTGCGGCGGCCTCTTACTTCAGGGAAGGATTCCCTGAAGCAGGAGAAGGGGTTGTTGACTCCGGGGGGAGACAGGAAAATCGGAAGGCAAAAGAGCCGCCTGCTGCTGAATTCTTCAATGAATTCGCACGGGCGGCGGAAGTGGTTACTGGTCTAAATAGCGGGATGCCGTGGTACAGGGGCTGGGACGGGTAGAACTGTTTCTTTTACGCGTCACCGGTCACCGTGTCAATAGGGATCTCTCCCGATGATCACGATGACCGGATATGATTCGCGTGAGAACGCTTAGTCCTGGAAGGACTACTTGATCTCGACCTTGGCGCCGGCGGCCTCGATCTTCTTCTTGATCTCCTCGGCCTCTTCCTTGGTAGCGCCTTCCTTGATCGCCTTGGGAGCGCTCTCGACCAGGGCCTTGGCCTCGGCGAGTCCGAGTCCGGGGACTGCGGCACGCACTTCCTTAATGACACCGATCTTGTTGGATCCGGCTTCCTTGAGGATGACGTCGAAAGAGGTCTTCTCCTCGGCGACGGCTGCGGGGGCTCCGGCTGCCCCACCGGCGGCGGCAACGGCTACGGGTGCGGCGGCGCTCACGCCCCACTTCTCTTCAAGGGCCTTCACGAGGTCGGCGATCTGAAGGACGGTGAGGTTGCTGAGCTGATCTACGATTGCGGTGTTGTCTGACATGGTGTTTGTTTGGAGTTTGATGACGTCGTGCCCCGAAGCCTCAGGGCTTTTGAGACCGGCAGCCGCCGGTCCGACTGGTCATCGTGTTGTTGTTCCTTCACCCGTCGTGGCTTCGTACGCCGGGAGAAATTTTTTTGTTGGTTGAGGGTTTGTGGGGAATGAGGAGGCGCCGGGTTTATTCGGCAGCGGGGGGTTCTGTAGCAGGAGCTTCGGCTGCCGGGGCCTCTGCCACGGGCGCTTCTGCCACAGGAACCTCTTGAACCGGAGCTTCCACCTTCGGAGCCTCGGCAACAGGTGTGGCCGGTGCCTTTTCGGCAATGGCGGAGAGCACACGGGCGAGGCTTGCAGCAGGTTCGTTGAGCGTGCGAACCAACTTGGTCGCCGGAGTGAGGAGCAGGGCGAGGAGCTGTGCCTGGAGGACTTCCTTGGAGGGAAGGTCGGCCAGGGCGATGACCTGCGCGGTCTCGAGGATCGCATTGTCCAGGATGCCGGCGCGGATCTTTGGCTTCTCAAACTCGGCTGCGAAGGTCTTGAGGATCTTCGCGGCTCCGCAGATGTCCTTCTCACCGGTCACGAAGGCGGTCTGGCCGCTCAGGTAGGCGTCGAGCTCGGGGAGCCCGGCATCTTTGATGGAACGGCGAAGAAAGGTGTTCTTGATGACGGTCATCGAGGCTCCGGATCCGCCGAGGCGGGTGCGGAGTTCGGCGAAGTGCTCGACGTTCATCCCGCCGTAATCGACGACGATCAGGAACGGGGAATTATTGAGGCGCAGCTTGACGTCCTCAACGATCGTGGGTTTCTCGGGGCGCATGGTGGTGGTCCTTGGTTGCCTTGGTTGAGGTTAGTTCTTCAGGAAGGGGGCTGCGTCCACCTGGATGCCGGGAAGCATCGTGGCGGCGAGGGTGACCGACTCGACGAATGCGCCCTTGGCCGTGGCCGGACGGGACTTCACGACCGCGTCGATGACGGCGCGTCCGTTGTCGAGGAGCTGAGCCTCGGTGAAGGAGAATTTACCGACGGGAACGGCGATGTTCCCGTTCTTGTCGAGCTTGAACTCCACGCGGCCCGCCTTGACTTCCTGGACGGCCTTAGCTGTGTCGTCGCTGACGGTACCGGTCTTGGGGTTGGGCATGAGTCCGCGGGGTCCGAGGACCTTGCCGAGCTTGCGGACCTCGGTCATTGCGGCCGGGGTGGCGATGGCGACGTCGAAGTCGGCGAATCCACCCTGGACTTTCTTGAGGAGATCCTCGAATCCTACATACTCGGCTCCTGCTTCCTGCGCGGCGGCGGCGGCTGCTCCGGAGGCGAAGACCAGGACGCGGACATTCTTGCCGCTTCCATGGGGAAGGGGGCAGGTGCCGCGGACCATCTGGTCGCTCTGCTTCGGATCAACCCCGAGACGCAACGAGACGGTGACCGTCTGGTCGAACTTGGTAGCTGGCATCTTCTTGAGGATGCCTAGGGCGTCACTCAGGGGGTACTTGCGGCCCTGCTCGACGAGAGCGTGGGCGGCGCGGTAGCGTTTGCTGCGTTTGTTTTGCATGTGGGTTGCAGTTCAAGCGGTCCGGAGACCTCCTGCGGTTGGTTGTTAAAAATTAAGCCTCGCCTTTACGCTTCAATCTCGATGCCCATCTGGCGGGCGGTGCCGCAGAGGGTGCGGAAGGCAGCCTCCTCGGAACGGGCGTTCATGTCCTTCATCTTGATCTTGACGAGATCCATGACCTGCTTCTTGGAGAGCTTGGCGACCTTGACCTTGTTCGGCTCCTTGGATCCGGAGGCAATCCCTGCAGCCTTTTTCAGCAGAACGCCGGCGGGAGGTTGCTTGGTGATGAAGGTAAAGCTCTTGTCCTTGTAGACTGTGATGACGACGGGAAGGATGTCACCTGCCTGCTTTTGCGTGGCGGCATTGAACTCCTTGCAGAAGGCCATGATGTTGACACCCTGCTGACCGAGAGCGGGACCGACCGGAGGTGCGGGATTGGCCTGTCCGGCGGGGATCTGGAGCTTGATCTGTCCTGTGATTTCTTTGGCCATGGTTCGTAGTTTGGAAAGTGATGAAGGCGTCTGCGGAAGGGTTTTTCTACGCCGGTTTCCGGCGAAAAAGGGTGGCAATAAAAGCTGAATCGTTCCTCAAGGACAAGAGATTTCTTGATTTTTTTCTTGAGAGACTGACTGAACCCCGCGGAAGCGGACGCCCGAGAGAAAGATCCGGTTGATCCAAAAACCCTTCAGGATAGAAAGGAGCGATGCAACTCCGGCAGCAGACACCCAATCATACAGGCTCCCTGCTGGTGGCATTGCCGACCCTTCTCGATTCCAATTTCCGCCGGACGATCCTCTTTCTCAGCCACCATGATCCGGAAGAGGGATGTGTGGCCTTCATCATGAACCGTCCCCGCGAGTTCAGCCTCAGTGATCTGGCTGATCCGGCCCCCACCCTCACTCCCGTTTCCGGGGGAGCGGATCAGATTCCCGTCTACGAGGGAGGCCCGGTCAAGCGCAAGAGCCTCATCGTGGCCCGGATCCACTGGCATGAGGAGCGGGCCGTGTTCCGCTCGCTGGGCGAGGAGGAGATCCCCTCCCCGTCACTATCCGGGGAAGATCATGAGGAACTCCGGGCCTTCACCGGCTATGCGGGATGGTCGGCAGGCCAACTTGAGCGGGAGATCGAGGAACGCTCATGGATCATCCTCCCGCCGACGGTCGACCTCCTGCTTCCCGTGGAGACCGCCGAAGAGGGTGTCGCCCGCTGGCGCGCCATCATGAAGAAACTCGGCCCATGGTATCACCTCATGGCGCAGGCGCCGGATGAGTTGGGACTGAATTGAGTCTGAGAGGCTTTTAGACTGAAGGCTGAAGGCTGTTAGGTCAGAGGATTTCGGGAGCTGCAAATCGAGAAGTGCATCTGGAAGGCAGGATGGAAGGAAAAAGAAAGAATTGTTCAGAATGCTCGTAGATAGAAAAACCCATCCCCAATCGAAAGAGTCAATCCCGACTCCTCCCCTTCAGCCTTCAGTCTAAAACGCTTCAGCCTTGCCTTAGCTTCCCCTGCCCCTTCAGCCATGCGGCGGTTTCCGCGAGGGTCTCCGCAAGCGCGCGGCGGTGGCACCAGCCAAAGTGTTCGGCAAATGGCCTACCGTCGGAAACCCATCGCGAGGGAAGGATCTCGCGGACACGATCCCTTCCCAGACTCGGGGCCGCGGCGCGCCAGGCAGGAACTGCGTCGATCACCAGGGAGGCAAGTCGGATCGCAACCTGGGGGACGGAAAGCGTGACTCCGCGGGCATTGATCGCTCCGGCCGCGGTCTCGATCAGTTCCGAATCGGTGATGAGTTGCTCCGAGCCCAGATAAAAGGGTCCATGTTGCTGCCAGTCGGGAATGGCCGCCTTGGCGGCGGCGAGGATCGCTGAGCAGAGGTCGCCGACATCAATCCAGCTGTAATGCTTGGGAGCAAAGCCCGGTTTGATGCGGATCGGACCGGCCGCCATGTGGAAGAGCGGAAGCGTGGCGGCATCACGCGGCCCAAGGACCATCGGCGGGCGAAGGATCAGCAGGCGGCGTCCGAGGCGGTTGCGGAGTTCCTTCTCCATCGTGAGCTTGGAGGCACCGTAGAGTGAGACGGGCAGGTCCTCGTGATGAATTCCCCGGGCGTCCGCGTTATGCGGCGTGGGGCCGCCTGCCGCCAGCGAGGAGAGAACAATGACACGGGCCGTCCGAGGCAACTGGGAGACGAGACGAAGGCTCCCCTCGACATTGGTCCCGAAGTAATCCTCCTTCCTGCGCCCGAAGAGGAGGCCCGCGGCATGGATGACCAGATCGGGAGCTATGCCCGGCGGAAGCTCCCAGAAGTCCCCCGAGACCCGGCAGATCACGAGGCGCCCGTCATCGGCAATCCCCTCACCCGCCAACTGGGAACGGAGTTTCCCGGGATCACGAACGGGGAGGATGATCCGGCTCCAGCTCGGATCAGAGGCGAGGCGTAGCAGAAGGTTACGGCCGACAAAACCCGTGGAACCGGTCAGAAGGAGCTCCATGGAAAAATGAATCGGAGTGATCGACGGGGTTAGGCAGGCTAGGCCAGCGACTTCTCGAAAATTTCGTAGGTACGGGAACGGCACCCCCACATCAACTCCGCCCCTTCCAGGATCTCTACATTATTCGCCTCGACCCAAGAGACCTCGGAGACCTCGTACTTGGCCTTGGCAATCCGGAAACTCTCAAAAAAGAGCAGGGCGCTCAGCCCCTTATCCCGATAATCCGGCTCCACACCCAGAACCGTCAGTCGGTCTGTTTTGATGCGCTGGAACTTGAGTCGGAGTGCCATCTCCAGAAAACGCAGGATACCCGTGCGGCCTCGCGAGGCATGAAAGACCTCGTTCACATTGGGAAGAGCAAGCGTGAACCCGACCTCGCGACCGTCAATGCAGACGAAGAGGATGATGCTGGGATCGGCGATCGCCTTGAGGTCGTCGGCCGTATGAAGCAGATCATCAAGCGCGATCGGGTAGAAACCCCAATTCCGGTCGAGGCACTGATTGTAAAGACGGTGAATTGACTCCAATTCCTTCCGCAGATTCTTCATGTCGATCGTGCGGATCGAGACGTTGTTCCGCTTCTTGAGCCAGTTAACGATCTTCGTGACCCGCTCGGGAGGTTCCTTGTGCAACGGGATATCGTACGCGTAGAGAGTCCTCACGACCTCAAGTCCCGCAGCCTTGTAGACCTCTGCATAATAGGGGGGATTCCACGGCATCGAGACAAAGGTCGGCCTCTCGTTTCCCTCGGTCAGGACGCCGCAGTCGTCGTTGATGGAGGGATTATAGGGACCTCGCATCGAGGTGAGCCCCTTCTCCTTGAGGATCGCGGCGGCTGCCTCGACCAGCGCCTTTGCGACCGACGAATCGTTGATGAAATCAAAGAAACCGAAAAAGCCAACCTTGTCGCCGTTATGGGCGTTGTGGGAGCGGTTGACGATCGCGGCAATGCGACCGACGGGCTTGCCGTCCCGGTATGCGATGAGCGGCGTGATCTCGCCGTGCTTTTTGAGGAAGACCGATTTCGGCCCGATCAGGCCGACAACACTACCGGGAAACGGCGGGGTGAACGCCGGATCCGTTCCGTGAAGCATCTCCGGAACCTGCTCGAACCTCTTCAGCTCCGTTGCGCTGCGGCAGGGCAAAATCGAACACGTTCCGACGGCGGCCTGGTTCTGTGTAGACGGGGTCATCAAAAGTTCCTAGTTCTTTTGCAATTTTGGAAAAGATGTCGAGTACCTTGTCAAGATCCTCCTCCGTGTGGCTCGACATGAAGCTCGTGCGGACGATCGCCTCGCCGTAGCGGACGGCGGGATAGATAGCCGGGGTAGCGAAGACTCCCTCCTCGAAGAGGCGCTGGGAAAAAGTGAAGGCCTTGGCCTCGCTCCCGATGAGGATCGGAACGATCGGACTCTGGGTTGTGCCGATCTTGAATCCGATCGACTTGAACCCCTCGTGCATCTTGCGGGTGTTGCGCCAGAGCATCTCGATGCGCTCGGGCTCGGACTGCATGATCTCGAGGGCCTTGAGCACGCCGCCTGTCACGGCCGGGGCCAGTGATGCGGTGAAGATGAAGCAGCGGGCCTTGTGCTTGACGAATTCGATCATCTCATGCGAGCCGGAGATGAAGCCGCCCATCGATCCGAAGGACTTGGAGAAGGTCCCCATGACGATCTCGACATCGTCGTTCACACCATAGTGATGAACGACGCCACGTCCCTGCGGCCCCACAACTCCGAGCGAGTGGGCCTCGTCGACATACATGACGGCCCCGTATTCCTTGGCCGCCTTGACCATTGGGGGAAGGTCGGCCATGTCGCCGGACATGCTGAAAACACCATCCATGATGATAAGGCTCCCGGATTCCTCGGGAACACGCTTGAGGCGGTTGCGAAGGGCATCGACGGAATTGTGGCGGTAAGGAACCAACTTGGCGGGGGCCACCTGGCAGCCCTCGATGATCGAGGCATGGTTCTCGCGATCACAGAGGATGACATCCTCTGCCTCAGTCAGCGCGGCAAGGGCCCCCTGGTTCGCAAAGAAGCCAGTGGAAAAAAGAAGGGCGCTTTCACGGCCGAGGAATGCAGCCAGTGCCTCTTCCAATTCGTTGTGGATCGAAATCGTGCCATTCAGCAACCGGGATCCCGTGCAACCGGCCCCGAACTTGCGGGTAGCCTCCACGGCCGCCTCGACCACGCGGGGATCCTGGGCGAGGCCGAGGTAGTTGTTCGACCCGATCATGATCTTCTCTTCACCACCGCAAACGACGTGGTTTCCGTAACTCTGCTCGATGCAGCGGAAATAGGGATAGAATCCCTGCGCCCGGGCGACGGCGGAGTCACTGTACTCCCGGCATTTCTGGAAGAGATCTCTGGCCATTTGGAATCAGGATGAAAAAATCGCAGGAATCGGAAGGCGTGTAAATGCTTTCATGGGGGCGGTTCCCCCGCTGCAAGAGTGGAGCAGGGGAAAAATCGGGGCGACAGGATTCGAACCTGCGACTTCTTGGTCCCAAACCAAGCGCTCTACCAAGCTGAGCTACGCCCCGGAAGTCGTGTAACCTACGGGAGAGTGATGAAGTGGGGAAGTGCTAAAATGGAGTAGGCTGAAGCATTTTAGGCTGAAGGCTTAAGGGGCGGACACAGCGGATAGGGAATAGGTTATGGGGAATAGGATCTAGGTGATAGTGAATGGGTGATCAGGGACTTATCCCTCATCAGCACCCCGTCAACTACATAAGACCCAAAGAATGATTCTTCCGGAAATCGCGGTTCCGCCTCCGGCACCCATGTCCTGAACCCAAAGTGTTACCTATGTCCTGACCTACGCCCTACGCCCTACGCCGCTTCAGTCTTCAGCCTCAAATCCCCTACTCAGAGAGGCTCTGCCACGACCGCCGTTCCGTAACAGAGCACTTCTGTGGCGGCCATGTTGGCACCCAAGTCGGAGGCGTCGTACCGGACCCCGATGATTGCATTGGCTCCAAGTTCCGCGGCGTGTGCCACCATCAGATCATAGGCATGCTGACGCCCCTGCTCACACATCTCCGTGTAGGCTCCGATCCGCCCGCCGATGATGCTCTTGAGCCCCCCAAGGATCCCCTGCGCGATGGTGGGCGAGCGGACAATAATGCCTCGCACCATACCCTTGTGGGCGCTGATGCGGTAACCGGGTATGTCAAAGGTGGTGGAGACGAGCATGGGATTTTAGGGGATAGGGTCTCGGATCTAGGTTCTAGGTGGATAGGGGATAGGGAATCAGGGGAGACAATACGTTCTAAAGACGACTCGCTCTGACTTTCCTATTCCCAATCACCTATTCCCCCATGACCGATCAGGCCGCGCGACTCGCGGCGTCGATCTTGAGCCACTGCCAGAGATTTTCAAGTCCGGCGGCGACACGCTGCTTGGTGGTGGCGAGTTCCTCCGCACTTAAGGTGCCCGAGACCGGTTTTTCGGACGCGTAGAGATAGTATTTAATCTTGGGCTCGGTGCCGGATGGACGGACGGTGACCTTCCACCCACCCTCGGTCTCGAAGGTGATCATGGCTTCCTTGGGGATAAGTTCCCCCTCGGAGTCATGGATGTCCTGGGTGTCGTAGTTCAGGACGGAGATCACCTTGGCCCCCGCAATCTCGACCGGGGGATTCCCCGCGTAGGAGTCGACGAGCTTCCTGATCTTCGCGGCCCCCTCGGCCCCGTCGAAAGTGAGCGATTCTCCGCGCTCCAGGTAGAAGCCGTATTCGGAATAGATCCGGTCGAGCAGTGTCACGACGGTGATACCCTCCGAGGCGGCATACGCGGCCACTTCGGCGAAGCAGATGACGGCGGCGTTGCCATCCTTGTCACGGACGAAGTCCCCGGTGTTGTAGCCGTAGCTCTCCTCTCCCCCGAAGACGAAGAACATGGAATCCTTGAGCCGCGCCTCGCGGGTGACCTCCTCGGAGAGTTCGCGGTAGCGGGCACGGATCTCGGCAGGGAGCTTCTCCTCGTAGGTGCGCTGCTTGGCGCCGATGTATTTGAACCCGGTCAAGGTCTCGACGCACTTCACGCCGAAGCCGAGGGCAATCTCCTTCTGCAGGTCGGTGGTGACCAGACTCTTCACCACGACGGCATGCTCACGGTTGGCCCCTGAGAGGATGCCCTTCTCGAAGAGGCGCATCAGCCGGTACCAGACCATGAGGGAGCCGATCTGGTTACCGGTGAGCAGGACAAGTTTTCCTGAGGCATCGCGCGCGGCTACCCCCATGCGGTCGTCGTCGGGGTCGGTGGCCTGAACGAGGTCGGCCTTCTCGATATCGGCGAGTTCCATGCCGAGCTTCAGCGCCTCGGGATATTCGGGATTGGGCGACTTGACGGTAGGGAAGAGACCGTCGGGAACCATCTGCGAGGGAACCGGGATGCATTCGACGCCGAGATGGTGGAGCATCGGGACAACGATCACTCCGCCCACTCCGTGAAGCGGCGTGAAGACGGTCTTGAGCTTCGGTGTGCGGTGGAAAAGCTCCGGATCGACGATTAGCTTCAGGAGTCGGTCCATGTAGGCCTCGTCGATCTCCCTGCCGATCTTGATAACCTGGCCACGTTCGGCTTCGGGGAGCGCTTCGTAGGTGTCCTCACCGGCATTGACCTGATCGATTATCCCCTTGTCATGGGGAGCCACCACCTGGGCCCCGTCATCGAAGTAGACCTTGTAGCCGTTGTAGCCCGGGGGGTTGTGGCTGGCAGTGATGTTGATTCCGGCGGCGGCATTTTTGTGACGGACCGCGAACGAAAGCTCGGGCGTGGAGCGGGGCCCCTCGAAGAGAAGCGCGTCGCAACCGAGATCGGTCATGACCTTGGCGGCTAGGTCAGCAAACTCGCGTGAGAAGAAACGGGTGTCGTAGCTGATCGCGATCGAGGGGCGGCCGGGGCGGTTCTCACGGAAGTGCCACTCACGCACATAGGTGGCGAGGCCACGGGTGGCTCGGGCGAGGTTGTAGTCGTTCATCGCGTTCGTCCCGATGCAGGCATGCTCGGGGCGACCGTCCGGACGGCCGGGACCAGCCTCGACCTTGGTCACCACTTCGCCGATGGTCTTGCCCCGGAGGCCTCCGGTGCCGAAGGCCATGGTGCGGAAGAAGCGGTTGTTGAGTTCTTCCCACCGATCCGAGGAGGCCAGTTCGGAAATGACAGCCTCGGCGATCGGCGAGGATCCGCGGGCGAGCATCCTGCGGATATTGTCGGCGGAGGAGGCAAGGAGTGTTCCGGCGGCTTCGGCGGCGGCGATGGAATCGAGAAGAGTGGACATGGGATAAGGATGAAACGAGAACCCTGAAGCTGGAAAGCGGAAAGCGGAAAGGAACCGTGCAGTCGGATTCGGACAAGAATCGTGATTTCCGGAAAATAACCCGAACTTTTTCAGGCCGATCACACACCCCACTAAACCGGCAAGCGGTCTCCCAAGGCTCACACCAACTCCCAATAGAAATCACAGCCATCCCACAGGGGCATAAAGACTGAGTGCTGATTAAGTATTGAAGGGGTAGGAAGGGTGATTTTGGTTAGAAGTGGTTTTAGAATTTCTGGATTTGAAGTGCTGGGCGAGCAGTTGAGAGGGGTGCTGTCCCATAGGTT
>CANKJN010000039.1 GCA_947482345.1 Spartobacteria bacterium | reverse complement strand
GCCTCAAGCTATAATTATCAGGTGACCCGTGACGGCACCGATTTTGGCTCGGTCAGTCGATGGGACAATATCCAGGGAAATCTCAACCAGATTCTCGATCTCTACTCGCAGAACAATTCAGGAACCTTCTACCGTGGTAGCTTCTCACTAGACAATGCCGGAACCATCGCCTTCAACCCGACGATTATTCCCGAACCATCGACCTATGCGTTGTTGGGTATCGGAGCGGTCCTTCTCGGTGCAGCCTATCGACGCAAGACAAACCCCAAAAAATCCTAATGATTCCTCTTTAAACAACCAATGCGCAAATAACAGCAGCATAGAAAGATACATAGAAATCGATAACCAATTACTCGTACAATATGAAACTCATCAAACTCTTCAGCTTCGCATCGCTGGCACTCTTAACCGCCGCAACCGCCTCGGCGCAGACAGTCATCCGCATCGTCGGATCCAACGGAGATCGTCAGGCTACCCAGCACGCGATCTCGCAACTCTTGGCTCCGGGATGGAGATTCCAAGGGGTCAACGGCAGTAGCTCCAACTCCTATAGTAGCACCGTGTCAGGTGCCAATTTCGGTGCCTGGAACGGTACGTATAACGGCTCCAACGTCGTGATCAAGGTCTCCTTCATCGGAGCAGCAGGTGCGATTGCGCAAGTTGCCAGCAGTCCGAGGATCAATACCAAATTTGTGGTAACCGATGGAACGGGTAGCGGAAGCGTTCCCAATCCCTTGACCTCCACAAACAATGAACTCGCGCTGGCCGACTTCGGTCTCTCGACGGTTTTCCAGTCCACCACTCCTTTTAATGGAACCTATCAGGGGGTTGGGTATGCCGCGCTGGCTGCCGACATCGTGGGTGTATCACCCCTCGGATTCTACGCAAGCCCCGGCTTTCCCGGAACCAACATCACGACCCAGTTGGCCCAGCAACTCTACAAGTCGGGAGTCTTGACGGCGGATCTCTTCACCGGAAATACCAACGATGCCAATCAGACGGTCTGGGCCATAGGCAGGAATACCGATGCCGGCCAGCGCTTCGCCGCCTATGCGGAGATCGGGTTGGGAACGAAGAGTGATGTCACGGTATGGTTTCCCAGCATCACCGGACAGACCACGAGCAACAGCATCACCTACGGAGGGACGGTCACGAGTCATGTGCTCTGGCCGACCAATCAACAGGCTGGTGATATCGCCGTCGGGGAGGGGTCAGGGGGATATAATTCCGGGGCCAATCTCGCTCCCGCGCTCACCGTCACCCTTTCCTCGGACGTGTACAAGGGTGCCTACTCGGATGAGGATGGAAACCCTCAGTTTTCCTATCCATCCGCCACGAACGGCTACTACATCGGATATCTCACACCAGGGGATGCCAAGAACCGTGTTCTTGGAGGTGATGCCACCGTTCCCTCGGAATCCCGCGGCAAGGCTCTCTCCTACAATGGCGTGGAGCTCACCACGGCCAATGTGCAGAGCGGACGCTACACGGCGTGGCTTTATAACCGTATCATCAAGCCGAGCACTCTGAACGGATTCAAGTTGACTTTTGCCAATGCCTTGGTGAACCAGATCAAGAACACATCGGCCACCCAAGGAGATGGTCTCTTGGAGTCGAGCCTGAAAGTCCAGCGCTTCACCGATGGTGGCTTCGTGATCAAGAAGTAGTCGAAGTGCATCACTTCATGCATCCGACCGATTCGGTTCGGGTGCATGCATGGAAAACCGGCGCATCAACTGCGCCGGTTTTTCCAGTTTCTTCCAAAAGGATCAACCAATGAAAACACGTCTCATCCTTCTGGGTATGCTCAGCGGCCTGAGTCTTGCGTTCCTTTTGGTTCAAATATCAGGGGTTCTTGGTTCCGATTTGATCCGTCAACGTGTTCCTAAAAGGGATTTTTTATCTCTCAACTCTCAGGGGGCAGAGTGCTTGGGATCCGTTAGG
The DNA here is from genome assembly GCA_947482345.1 of Spartobacteria bacterium. Lineage (GTDB taxonomy): Bacteria > Verrucomicrobiota > Verrucomicrobiia > Chthoniobacterales > UBA6821 > UBA6821. The sequence goes on along the minus strand of CANKJN010000039.1, from coordinate 19,311 downwards.
CGTGACTCCGAAGAGAGGTCGCAGGTGTCGGCATCGGATCTTCCCCAGAGATCTGTTATCTCAGAGGGTAGCCGCTCTCAAGTCGGGCGGGCGCCACGCTCGAACCCCGGATCCGCCGGATCCGTGCATGTGGAATCGGTGGATGCTTTTCCGCATCGACTTCCCTCCGATGAGAACGATCGCGGGGGTATTCCCAGTAGGGATGCCGGAGTCCAGTCCCTCGGCGCAGTGCCCAGGGTTGCGGCGCCTGCCGATTTCACTCCACGAGGCGTTCCATATGCAATGGCATCCCCGGCGATGATTCCAACGCGGCAGAGTCAGGTGGGAGATACTCCCCAGGGAAAGTCTGGATCCGTTGAAACAGCAGGAGTTTCTTTCGGTGATCAATTTGTTGTGAATGGGGCCACGGTGAGCATCATCCCCTCTTCCCCGATTGGCTTGGATGACAATGGCCCGGAGTCCTTGGAACTTGTCCTTAGTCCTTCATCTGCCGGTGGGTCAGTGGCAACCATGCCTGCCCCCTCTACTGCACCCGTGGTCAGGTCCCGCTTGAGGAGTGGGTTCACCCGTGAAGAGGAGTTATTCAGAGCCAAGTGGGGATGGGAAGCCTATGATCAGGCGTTGAAGTTCGCGGCTGAGGCGGGGCAGTAATCGCAGTAGATTAATCACGCTATCCGTGCGGCCCGTCCGGTAACCATTTTTAATCGGAAACAAAAAAGATTGCATAACCATTAATAACGATCATTATGGTCGCATAAAACCTACCTCCTCCATGACTCAAAAAAACCTGCAAAACCAAGCCGATATTGTGTCTATGGAGGACGATCGTCGGCCTCGACATGAAAAGGGCTGGCTTCATGTGATCGAGGAGCAGGCGAGGGGACTCAGGTTCGGGTCAATCGGTATAACAATCCACGATGGGCGGGTGGTTCAGATCGAGACCAGTTCCAAGGTTCGCTTCGACAGGAAAGCGCCGTTGGATGTGCCCGGATTTCAGGACAATCAATGATGGATCAAGAAGATCTCAGTCGCCTGGGTGAAGTGACTTCAGTTTATCGGCCACTGTCACGAAAACGTAACATTTGGTCGTTTCTCTAGAGCGACCACTTCTGATAAAGGTATGAGCCATTTTTCTCTCTTTTGCAGAGGGAGATGGTACGATCCCAAACCCTTGAAAAACCCACTTCATCAACAGAAGGAGATCGGGCAGGCAGCCGACAGGCTGACTGCCATGATCTTCTGCATATTGATGACCTTCCTGGTTCAGGGGCTCTCTCAGGTTCGCGCAAGCGTTCCCCGACAATCCGCTTCCGATGACGCTCCTCCTCCCGTGCCTGCTGTCGCGGCATCACCCGCCGGAGTCGGGACCAATTCGGTGGACAGGAGCCAGATGCTGTACATCCGGGAGTTCCGTGTGATCGGTTCCCACCAACTCGATAGGGCTGAAATCGAGAAGGCTGTTTATCCCTTCATGGGCCCGGAGCGGACTCCCGAGGATGTGGAGCAGGCAAGGGCCGCGCTGGAAAAGGCTTTTCAGGACAAAGGATTCCAGACTGTGAATGTCCAGATTCCCCAGCAGACGGGGAAGCGCGGCATTGTTTTCCTGGAAGTGCAGGAGGCCAAGATCGGGCGCCTGACCGTGGAGGGGTCGCGATTCTACTCGCTCAAGGCGATCAAGAAAGGTGTGCCTTCGCTCCAGCCCGGCAGTGTTCCGAACTTCAACAAGGTCTCCAGCGAGATCCTGGCCCTCAACCAATGGAGCGACCGGCAGGTGACCCCGACGCTCACCCCGGGCTTCGAGCCCGGCACGGTCGATGTGAACCTGAAGGTGAAGGATACCCTTCCGTGGCACGGGAGCGCGGAGTTCAATAACCGCTACAATCCCAACACCGTTCCCTACAGAATCAATCTCGCATCGAGCTACGACAATCTCTGGCAGTTGGGACACTCGCTCGGAGGCTCCTTCCAGGTTGCTCCCCAGGATACCTCGAACGCTCTCAACTGGAATGTCTTTTACACGGCCCGCTTTCCCCGGATCGACTGGCTGCGCCTGAATCTCTCCTACGGGGAGCAGAACAGCAATGTTTCCACGCTCGGCGGCACAGCTGTCAACGGCGCCGGCCAGACGGCTGCCTTCCGCTTCCTTGCCGCACTTCCGAATGAAAAGGACTTCAGCCACTCTGTCAGCGCCGGCATGGACTTCAAGCACCTCGATCAGGCGGTCAACCAGACGACCGTGGATCCCGCCGTGGCGGAGTTGCCCCCCACGCCTCTTGACTATGCCCCGGTCCGCATGAACTACAATGCGGTCTGGGCACCGAAGAACTCGGTGACGATCTTCGATGCAGGCATCTCCTTTGGGATCCGAGGGGCGATCCTTCCGGTCTATAACATGGGGACCTACGGCAACGAGCAACAGTTTGCCGATCTGCGATACAACTCGGACGGTGGGTTCTTCGTCGTCAAGGGTGATCTCTCCCATACGCATGATCTTCCCGGCGGATTCCAGATCTTCGGGAAAGCGCAGGGTCAGATTTCACCGAATCCGCTGGTCTACAGCGAACAGTTTGCCGGAGGCGGACTCGATAGCTGCCGCGGTTATCTCGAGGGCACCGTGGCGGGTGACAATGCCGTTTTCGGAAGCGTTGAGCTCCGGAGTCCTTCCCTGCTGGGTGGACATGTCGGCATCAATGAATGGCGCTTCTACGGATTCTTGGACGGCGGCACGGTGACCTTGAACGACCCCCTGCCCGAGCAGACCGCATTCTTCAACATGGCCGCCTACGGATTCGGTTCGCGTCTGAGGATGTTCAACCATCTCAACGGCTCCATCGACGTGGGTATTCCTCTCATCACCCAACAACCCGTCATGGCCTATTCACCCCTGATCACTTTCCGGATCTTCGGCGAGTTCTGAGATTTTCCCTGCACACCATTCATCCATCATGAAACCCAACTCTTCATCTTCCATCCTGTCTGCCGGTTCAGTGCGGTCGGTGCTCCTGCCGGTCCTTCTCCTTCTGATCGGCGGTTCCCTTGAGATTCAGGCCCGCACCTGGTGGAACGAAGCATGGAGCACCCGTACGAAGTTCACCGTCGACACTTCCGACAACGGCGTCCCTCTTCCCGATGCGGCCGGTACCGCCACGGTCGTTGTGAGGCTTCATGACGGAAACTTTGACTTCGCCTCCGCGAAGGAGGATGGAAGCGACCTGCGCTTCGTCGACAGCGACGACAAGACCATGCTCGCCTCCCAGATCGAGAAATTCGACCCGGTGATGAACGAGGGATTCGTCTGGGTGAAGATTCCCGACGTCAAGGCCGGGGCCACGCGTGAGATCTACCTCTACTCGGCGCGCAATGAGAAGAAGAAGCCGGCCAAGGGTGAGAAGACCGACCTGCCCAAGACGGCCTTCGATGCCGACACGATCACCGTCTATCACTTCAACGAGCATGGGACTCCTCCCGGCGACTCCTCCGGCGAAGGCATCAGGGCGGAGACCCCGGGGATTCCCGTTGAGGGCTCGATGATCGGCGGCGGCGTGAAGCTCGACGGCAAGAAGCCGATCAGCATCCCGGCCAATCCGAAGGCCGCCGTTCTCGAGGCCGCACCCTTCACATGGATGTCCTGGGTCAAGCCGACCGTGCTTGCTCCGGAATCGATCATCTACAGCCGTAAGGATGGCGCCGCCGCTCTGAAGATCGGTCTGGATAACGGGGCACCCTTCTTCGAGATCACGGGGCCCGCCGGCACCCAGCGCTCCGTACCCGCTGCGCCTCTGGCCGCCGGGACTTGGAAGCATCTTGCCCTGGTCTCAGACGGCACCCGGACGACGCTCTATGTGGATGGCAATGCTGTGGGCAATCTGCCGGTGGCCATGCCAGCCCTGAATGGTCCCGCCTTCATCGGTGGGGAGGAAGGGAAGGGCTCCTTCGGCGGCGAGATCGACGAAATGGAGATCTCCAAGAGCGCGAGAAGCGCCGCCTTGATCAAGCTCGCGGCGCTCGGTCAGGGCCAGCAGAATGCGAAGCTTCTCGTGGCCGGCAAGCCCGAGCCTGCCAAGGTCAGCTTCTTCGATAGCCTCGGCCTCTTCGGCTACCTGCTCAAGTCAGTCACCGTCGACGCATGGGTCGTGATCGGGGTGCTCGGCATCATGTCGGCGATCAGCTGGATCGTGATGGTGGCCAAGAACAACTACATCAAGAGCCTCTCGAAGGGTTCCAAGGAGTTCATGAACCAGTGGCATCACCTCTCCAAGGACATCACCGCCCTTGACACCGACGACGAGGAGCAGCTTGCCACGCTGGGGGGGAAGGCTGACGCGGCTCACATCAAGTTCATCCACTCCACGCCGATCTACCGGGTCTACCACCTCGGCTGTCAGGAGATCCGGGCGCGTGTCGGGAAAGGCGAGGGACTTACTCACCGCTCCATCGAGGCCATCGAATCAAGCCTCGAGGCCCAGGTCACGCGCGAGTCCACCCGGCTCAACAGCATGATGGTCCTGCTGACCATCTGCATCGCGGGTGGGCCTTATGTCGGCCTTCTGGGAACCATCATCGGCGTCATGATCACCTTCGGCGAGATCGCAATGCTCGGCGAGGTCGACATTAATGCAATCGCTCCCGGTATCGCCGCGGCGCTGCTCGCGACGGTGGCCGGTCTGGTGGTCGCGATTCCAGCTCTCTTCGGCTACAACTACCTGAGCGTCCAGGTGAAGGAAATCACCACGGATCTCAGGCTCTTCGTCGAGGAGTTCATCACCAAGATGGCGGAGTTCTATCCCGAGAAGGATTTCTCCGGATCCTCTCACTAATCTTCTCACCTCTCCAACCACGCCACGACCATGCAAGCCGACTCCGGAGGAGAAGCCATCGCCGACATCAATGTCACGCCGATGGTCGATCTCTACCTCGTTCTCCTGCTGATCTTCATCATCATGACCAGCGCCGGGATCCAGGGGGTGAAGGTGAACCTTCCCAAGGGAAGCTCTGCGCCCAGCATGGGTGGTCCCAAGACTCAGGCCGTTACCGTGAACAACGAGGGAGCGATCTTTCTGAATACTCTTCCGGTCACCCTTCCTGAACTGGAGCAGAAACTCCAGGAGGCCAAATCAGCCAATCCTGACACCCCCGTTGTGGTCCGTGGAGACAGCGCCACCCAGTACCAGGGGGTCATGGATGTTCTCGACGTGATCGGTCGCATCGGCATGGAGAAGGTGGGTCTGGCCACCCAGAAGCGCCAATAAGGAAAGAGGAGCAACCATGTCCACCAAACTTGCATCACCGGAGAAGAAGAAAGCGCCCCTGCCGCTGATCATCGGCGGTGTTGTGCTTGTTGCTGGTATTGCCGCCTTCTTCCTCTTCCGTTCCGATGATGAGGAGAGTGCACCCGCACCCAAGAATGAGGTCAGGATGGTGAGCCTTCCCCCGCCGCCCCCACCACCACCGCCGCCACCACCCAAGCAGGAACCTCCCAAGCCGGAGGAGCCGAAATTCCAGAAAGAGGAGGCCCCGAGCGAGGAAAAGCCCCCCGACAAAGCTCCCGAACCGGAAGCCGCACCCTTGAGCACCAGTATCCAGGGCAACGATGCCTCGGGTCTTGCCGCCGGCAACGGTGGTGGCATGGGAGGCAACGGCTTCGGAGGTAAGGGTGGAGGCGGTGGCAGCAAATACGGCTGGTATGCCGGAAAGGTGCAGACCCGTGTGGCCGAGGCCCTCCGATCACACAAGAAGACGCGAAGCGCCGTCATGAGCGTCCAGGTGCGGGTCTGGGCGGATAACACGGGTCGCATCAGCAAGGTATCCCTCGCTCAATCCACCGGAAATCCGGACCTCGATGCCGCGATCAAGAACGAGGTGCTGGCCGATGTCGTGCTGAGCGAACCGCCGCCGCCGGGCATGCCGATGCCGATCGTGATGAAATTCAACGCAAAGCGACCCAACTGAACCCTTTTTTCATGAAAGTGAACCTTCTCACCAAAGCGGCGATAGCCTCGGGACTGCTCCTTATGGGGAGTGGTTCCGTGCCTGTTGTCGCGGCCGATTCGCTCTTTGATACAAACCCGGCGCCGAGCCCTGCAGCCTCGTCTCTGAGTGCAGATCTTTCCACAATGGCTGAAGCAGCTGCATCCGTTTCGACAGCTCCTCCCATCACGGTTCAACCGGCTCCACCTGCTCAACCAGCACAGACATCACCTGAGACTTCGCCTGTTTCTTCCGGGGATTGGTCAAATCTCTTCAAGAGTGGTGATGTTCCTGCGCCCACTGTGGAACCGAGCACGAATACCGCTCCCGCCGAGACATTGGCTGTCAGTTCTACGGAATCTTCGAGAACGAATGTAGTGGTCCCGGATGCACCTGCCACAACTTCGTCCGAGACGATTTCCAGCGCGCCCACCAACCAGACCAGCAACGGGGATTCATTATCGGATGCAGGAACACCCAAGGCTTTGCCAAGCGGTTCATACGACACCAATATTCCTTCCGCGCCATCAACCGAGGTTAAAAAAGAGGGCGAGCCCACCATCGCGGCGGAGACTCCGGCTCCCAAAAAACTTCCATCCATCCCGGTGGATGCCCCTCCGAATCTGGATCAACCTCCCGATGTGATGGTGGCTTCCGCGCCACCTCCGGTTACACCGTCTGAGAACGTCACTCTGAACCTGATCAATCGTCTCGTCCAACGGGGCATTCTCACGAAAGAAGATGCCGGTGATCTCATTCGTCAGGCGAAGGAAGATGCACAGCGTGCTTCCCAGCAGTCCCAGATCGCCCAGCAGGCGGCAACCCAAGCGGCAACCGCCCAGCAGATGGCCATGGAAGCCGCGGCACCCCCCTCCTCCGACGAGGCGGTCAGCGTTTCTTACGTTCCCGAGATCGTGAAAGCGGAGATGCGTGATGAGATCAAGCGCGACGTTATGGCCGCCGCACAGTCCGAGGGATGGGCCCAACCCAACGTGCCGGAGTGGGTCAGAAAGTTCCGCCCCTTCATGGATTTCCGCTTCCGTTATCAGGGGATCTATTTTCCTGACGGCAATTCCGAGAATCCGCTGGATACCCTGAACTTCAATTGGATCAACACTGGACAACCTTTCAATATTTCGCAGGCAAACGGAAACCAGGCACCTCCCATCAGTTATCCCACCTATGTCACCACGCAAAACAGGCAACAGATGCGGATTCGATTCCGGTTCGGAGCCGACATGGATCTGGGGGATAACTTCACGGGGGGATTCCGCCTTGGAACGGGGCAGAACGGAAGCCCGGTTTCAGAAAATCAGACCCTTGGAGCCGCCCAGAACGGTCAGTTCGGCGGTGCTGGCGGAAACTTCAGCAACTACGCCATCTGGCTGGATCGCGCGTTCCTGAAGTACGAACTGGGAACGGATCCTGATAGGATGGCTGCCCTTACCTTTGGACGCTTCGATAATCCCTTCTACACCCCGGCCACCATCATGTGGGCCAACGACATTGCGTTTGACGGTATTGCCGCTCAGGCACGGTACAAAATCTTTAAGGGTGTCACACCCTTTGCCACTGCCGGAATCTTTCCCATCTTTAACACGGATCTGAATTTCCCCGCGCAACAGCAACCCAAGATTTCCAGTTACGACAAGTATCTCTATGCTGCGCAGACAGGCCTCGACCTGAAAATCACCAAGGATCTCCACTACAAGGGAGCAGTCGGTTATTACAATTTTCAGAATGTCCAGGGGCAGGTTTCGGCTCCGCAGGTGGCCTATGACCAAAACACCCCGTTCAGCACGGATGACAGCCGCCCGACATTTGCACAAAAGGGTAACACCTACATGGCTATTCGTGATATTCCCGCTGTTCCTGGTTCAGCGGCACAGGGGGGCAACGAGGATGGAACCATCAACCAGTTCCAGTACTTTGGTCTGGCCACACCGTTTCAAGTGCTCTCGGCCAACAGCCGCCTTGAGTACAGGCATTGGGAACCGTTCGTCATTTCACTTTCCGGTGAGTGGGATCAGAACCTTGCATGGAATGCCCAGAACATCATGAACAGCGGTCCCTCCCAACTTAAGGGGAATATCAACAACCCCGGAGCGAACGGCACCGGTTATGGCGGCGGAAACAACGCATGGATCATCCAGACAAAGATCGGCTCGGGGGCGCTTCAGAAGAGATGGGATTGGGATTTCGGCGTGGCCTATCGCTACGTGGAGTCCGATGCCGTGATCGACGGCTTCTGCGACTCCGATTTCGGAGGGGGAGGAACCAACATGAAGGGATTCTCGGTTGGTGGAAATCTTGCACTCTCCAAGAGTGTTTTCATCGGCGTACGCTGGCTCAGTGCCACCGGAATTGCCGGCCCCCAGTACAAGGCTGACATCATCCAGTTGGATATTAATTCCAGATTCTAACCAGATCCCGACATGACGACGAACAACACAATCCGAAACCTGATGCTGTTAGGCATCTTCCTGATGATTGCGGCATCGGCCGGGGCATCCGAAAAAAAGGGGGTTAACCCTGCCGAGCAGAAAATGAGGGAGACCATCCGCAACACGATGGTACAGCTCCGTGATGCCAACGCAAAACTTGCAACAGTGCAGGCCGCCCAGGCGGAAGCCGAGGAGAAGGTCAAGGAACTCCAGGGACAGCTTGAGGAACTGACCAAGAAGTCTTCCGCGGAAAAGAAAGCCGCCAACGAGACCATTGATGATCTCAAGACGAAACTAACAGCCTCGGAACTTCAGGTGAACCACCTCACCGAGTCGCTCGGAAAATGGAAGCTCGGATACGCAAAGCTTGCCGACTATGCCAAGGCGACCGAGGGAAAGCGTGCCGAACTCGCCTCCAAGATCATCCTGCTGGATCGCAGGATCGCCGATCAGCAGGTGAAGAATGCCGAGATGTACCGTCTAGGCAACGAGGTGCTCGACCGCTATGCGCAGTTCGGACTGGGAACCGCCATTTCCGCCCGTGAGCCTTTTGTCGGCGTGACCAAGGTGAAGTTCCAGAATCTTGTGCAGGATTACCAGAACAAGCTCTCTGATCAGACCATTCGCCACGAGGCGCCCGAGGGAGGAAAAAAGACCGATTGATTTATTCGCGAAAAAGTTTTCTCACACATCAGACATCACCCAGATAAAATCCATCAACACACCATGACTGCCAGATACCTGACCACCGTCGCCATCGCCCTGATCGGAGTGCCCATGATGCTCTCCGCCGCCGACACCACCGTCATCGCCAAGGTCGGTGAGAACGAAGTGAGGGCTGAGGATATCAAGCCCTTCATTGAGAAGCTATCCGTTCGAGACCAACTCGTTCTCTCAAAGGATACCGGCATGCTGAATGATTTTGTCCGCGAAATCATCATCCAGCAACTTGTCTACAAAGAGGCTCTCTCCAAGAAGTGGGAACAGCAGCCGCAGGTTGCGGCCCAACTGGAGAAGATCCGCCAGCAGGCGATCACTCAGAGCTACCTGCAGGCACTTTCGACTCCTCCGGAGGATTACCCCTCACAGGCTGATCTTCAGGCAGCATACGATGCACTCAAGAAGAACAATGCCCTTCAGGTGCCCAAGCAGTATCGCCTTGCCCAGATCTATGTGGCCTGCCCCAAGGGAAGCGATAAGGATACCGAGGCCAAGGCCCAGGCAAAGCTGGATGCCGTCGTGAAGGCAGTCAAATCGGGTGATTTTGCCACCGTCGCCAAATCCCAGAGCGATGATGCCTCCAGTGCCCAGCGTGGGGGTGACCTTGGCTTCCTTGCTGAATCACAGATTCAGCCCGAGATCCGATCCACTCTCTCCTCTCTTTCCAAGGGAGCAACCTCGGACCCGGTTCGCATGAACGACGGATGGCATGTCGTCAAAGTCTTGGAGGTAAAGGACCCCTACACGGCCACGCTTGATGAAGTGAAGGGATCGCTTGCCAATGAACTGCGCAATCAACGGGCACAGGTTCTCGCTAAGGCCTACCTTGCCAAACTGCTACAGCAGTATCCCGTGACCCTGAACGAGATCGCTGTCTCCAAACTCGTCAACCCCAAGGGGAACTGATTCGTGGCAGGGGCCTGATCAGGTCCCGAGGGTTGCCATCACGTCACTTGAATGCGCCACCCATTGAACATCACTTCGGCTCATCTCGGTAAGAGATGCCGCTTGGGAGGGGTGATCTGCATGATGTTTGTCGCGGCGACCTGCATGATTGCGGCTAACTCTGCGAGCGCCCAACTTGGTGCCTCCGAGGACCAGTTGGGCAGATTGCTCGGAAATCCGGTGAAAAAATCGGGAGATCTCATCTACTATCACAAGCCTCCGCGCAATATGGTCGCCCATATGTACCACGGTGCATGCGACCAGATCTGCATATTCTCCGACAAGGAGAGCCAGGGGTTCCCTGTCGCGCTGACCGATGATGAGATTCAAAATCTTCTCCGTGATTTCGGCGGCGGCATGGACTGGGTGCCGGTAAGCCGCCTTTCATTGAACCAGGTATGGAATTCCCGGAACGGCAGGTCGTTCGCAATCTACGAAACCATGCACAACAAACTGGTGATGATGACGCGTGACGCCTATCGGCGTGAAAAGCACGGACCATCCCAAGAGAAAAGCATGTAAATCCGAACTTTCAATAGAGCGGCATCAATAGGTCTGGACGGTTCACCCGGATGGTGAGTCGTCGGATGGTTAAAACCGTTGAAGGGTTGAAACGTTACAACGTGCTGACAGCAGGAAGTCATTCCACTCTCCGAGCCGTGCCATGATCAGCAAACTTCGTGATGGCACCTTCTCGAACTCAGGCTCAGTGGTTTCCGGGTTCACCTTGTAACCTTTTAACGTATCTAACCATTTTAACTCCCCTTTCCCGGACCTTCGCGCTCCTATTGCACAATCCGGGCAAAGAGCCTTTAAGTTGCTTTCCGTATGTCAAGAGAAATTATGTTACGATAATGTAACAAAGTTCTTTTCAAGCCGGGCACGATGCTTCTAGATGGGCTCCATGGAAGCAATACCCCCATTCCACGAAGAGGTATCCCATCCTCCGACTGATTGCTGTCACGGTTACGAGGAAGTCCCGGAGATGTTCCCTGACAAGGTCTCCCTGCTCAAGGTTGTGGGCTACGGATTAATCATCACGCTTCTGCAGTTCTCCGTCTTGGTGATCATCATTGCCAAGCCTTGGCAGTAGTCCCCTCGGTAGTCTTTGGGGGTGTGTCGGTTTCCCGTTGATTCAAGCGTGTAAATTCAGTGAAAAATCAGCAGTAACAAATCAGCGATTTTGCGAAAACATAGCCGTTGGAACGGCTTGGGAAACCCTGAATGGGGTCTTGCGGTGGCAAGAACGACATGGAATCTGCTACAGCACAGCCCATAAGGGTCATCGGATGGGCTGTCCGATCATCAATTCAAATGCGAAGCAACGGCCGCCAGCAAAATGGGGATTGAGATACACGAAAGTTTTTACAGCGATCCGTTACGGATCCCTGTGCTTAACCCCTTCTCTGCGACTCTGCGCTCCTGCGGGAGAAATCTCTTCTCCTCCCTCTTCAAGTCTTGAACATCAAAAAAAATGGAGGCGGGGGACGGAATCGGGCTGCGTCTGTCGCGTTTGCAAGATCAAAGTACCACCTTCTACAGAGTAATCAAGACTACTCGGCGCCTATCCAAGACTACCCCGAACACACTGTTTGGTGTCCGTTTTGGTGTCCGTTTGGGATCCCCTCAACCATTCAGATGGAGATACCCCGAAATCATTGAGAGGAGTTTTAGGAGGACGAGTAGAGAGAGGGTTTGGTTGAAGTGTTTTATAGTTTTCATGGAAATACTTATTGGGGTGGTTTGATTTTTCAATAGGGGTGCGGTGTCAAACCCGGCCCAAAATTGGGAAAGCCGCTCCCAACCGGGAGCAGGAACCCAATCCTTATCGGTCAGCGTGGGGGGGATGAATACACCCCAACCACCTGAAAACGACATCCACAACGCTGAGACCCGGCATCCCGTTGACCAGATCGAGCCTCTGCCGCAAGGCGGGGATGAGAGCATTGATCGTATCTGTGAGGTGCTCGGTCGAACCTTTGAGTGGGTAGCCGAGGCGGATGAACCTACCGAAAAGGGCCTTCGTGCCGCCGTGGTGCTCTACTGCGTCCGAACCGATCTGATCGGTAAGGAAAGCTTGGACGATCTCGCCTTCTCTCTCCGCTACTCGGAGGGGGAGGTTGATGACCTTATCCAGGGATTCTGCCACGCGATCAACTGGAAGTGAGGATCATCGGGATGCCTCCGGCTGACCTCCATGCCTTGTTATTGGAGGAGTATTTTTTCAGCTGGGTCGATCGGGGTGTAGCCGTGGGGGCCACCCCTCTCTTCACAGGCGTGGTGGAGGGAGAAGACCTTCCGTCTGCTGTGGGGCGCCGGTTCGGTCTTCCACCCGAGCTGGTTGAGGAACCGCTGGCACTGGCCCGGAGGGAGGTTGCGCTATGAGCCGGGACATCTACGAGAGCATCACGGCCCGCTTCATCGAGCAGCTGCAGAAGGGCACCGTTCCGTGGCAGAGGCCGTGGACGGGAGTCCAGAACCTCGTCTCCCGGAAGCCCTATCGGGGCATCAATTCCTTGATCCTTGGGGGAAGCGAGTTCCTGTCTCCCTACTGGATCAGTTTTAAGCAGGCTAAGGATCTGGGAGGAACCGTCCGCCAGGGTGAAAAAGCCACCCCCGTCATCTACTACAAGCTCTTCGAGAAACGGGATGACAAAGGAAATCTCGTCCTCGGCAGCAATGGACACCCTACCCGGATCCCCTTCATCCGTTGGAGTAATGTCTTCAATTTGGATCAGACCGAGGGGATTCAGGCACCTACACAGACCGCTACTCAAGAGGTCATCCAGCCCCTTGAAAAGGCTGCCGCAATCGTTCGTGACGCGAAGCTTTGTCCGATCCGAGAGACAGGATTTGTGGCGGCCTATTCGCCGAAGGATGACGTGATCCGGATGCCGGCAAAGAAGACCTTCCGGAGTCCCGAGGCCTACTACCAGACCCTTTTCCATGAGATGACTCATGCCACGGGTCATGCCTCCCGGCTCGACCGGGAGGGGATCACCCAGCCGGTGAAGTTTGGTTCGGAAAGGTACTCCAAGGAGGAGTTAATCGCAGAGCTTGGAGCTTCGTTTCTGGCGAACGAAGCGGGGATCCTCAACAAGGTGGAGTTTGAGAACTCCGCAGCGTACCTGGCTTCATGGGTTGAGCGTCTCAAGAACGATCCGAAGATGATCTTCACAGCTTCTTCACAGGCCCAGAGGAGTACCGATTTGATCCTCGGGATCGAGTTGAAGGAGTCCCTCTCAGGTGAGACCCAAGCACCAGCTCTTCCAAGGGAAGAGCCGATCCTCGCTCAGGAGATCCCACGGGTAAAAACCCGTAGTCCGAGGATGAGCCTATGAGGCAGCGGAAACTCACCTTGAGGAACCCTTCCCATAGCCCTGCTCATTGGCTGGGATCGGTCGTTGCACTGACGGCTCTGGGGCTGGCCAAGGCCTCGCCCCGGAGCATTCCTATCCCAGCCAATCAGCCCACCGGGAGGAGTGACTGGCAGCAGTTCCGCCCATTACCGGGAGACCTCGGCAGGGCCTTCGGCATCCCGGCAATCGGCTCCCTTCCAAATCACCCAAGAAGACCGGCTTTTTACCCCCATCAGTCCCCCGATCCGACCTGCTGGAGTAGCCAACCAGAGGGGAGTTTCCCCGTACTCCATGTCATGCAGGATAGTGATTTCCCCCGGGGAAATCACAGCTTCGCCTTTGCTTTGCAAAGAACTGTTTCCTGCGCGTGTCGGGCACGCTTCGGAATCCACCCGGCAAATCTGATCAACTGAACATGGTCAGGACGAAGATTCCCGGCACCTATCGCATCGAAATCCTGCTCACGCCGGAGGGGCATTCCCGTCTCAAAATGATCAAGAAACAGCTCGGGTTGCGGAATCAAAACGAAGTGATTGAGGCGCTGCTTTTGCATGGAATTGATAAGGAAAAGAGGGAGGGAACTCTCGCTGAAGAGATCGCCGAAAACGTCCTTCTGATCCTTGAGAGATTGGAGCAACTCGCATGAAAAACGGGATGATCTTTCCGTTCAAAACGACCTGGCGGGCCCGCTTGGATCTAGACTACCTCGATGAGACATCAGCGCGGAAAATTGCGGCCCGAGGGGAGCGCAATACCATGCGCAAAGTGGATCAGGCTGATCCCTCGGCAATCGGCAAAAGCCTGAAGCAATTCGCTGACTATGCTTCCAAGGAAACCATCGGCCAGGTTCATGCGGGGGGATTCCTGCACCACCTCATTGTGGTGAATCCGAACGGTACTCGAACGGCACCTGCAGCACTCAGCAATACGGAGCGAAAAAAACGAATAACCGAGGAGTGGTTTGCCCACATCCGGAAGTGGCAAACCAAGGCGAAGAACCCCGTGATCCAGCACAGGCTGATCTTCACGATGTCGACTCCATTCCACGATAAACTGGTGGCCGCTGGGCTCAATCCCGACACCGTTCTTCAGGGAACGCTACGCAAGATGATGAGGCAGTTTCAGGAGCGTTTTCATCCCGGAGACTCGATCGGCTACGCCTACGGAATCCATCACGACACAGATCATCTTCATATCCATGTGGCGCTTTGCCCGCGCACCAAAAAGGGGGCCTATGTTGGCTGCAGTAAGTCACGCACCCGGACATCCGGAAACCGCAATCAGATCGAGTATCTGATGACCTGCTTCAAGCGGGAGAACCGTCTTTGGGAGCAGCGACTTTCCGATCCTTTGAAGCTTCAGGAGGCTCTCGGGAAGCGACTCGATTCCGACAGTCAGACCATCGTTCCCAAGATCACGGCAAAGCAGAGCGAGGCTCTAAAACACGATCAGTCCCTTTATGCCATGCGCTTGCGTTACGGCTATCAGTCCATCCTGAATCTTGAGGCAGCCTTGCAGAAAAAACGACAGGCCAATCGCGCCTCATTGATCCTTCGGCGTGTACCGAAACTCCTCGGTCGAAGAAGAAGCCCTGCGCTCCGCACTGTCGAAAAAGCTGCTGGGGTCATTGAGAAAACCTCCATCCGGGAAATGCAAAAGCAGCTCTTCCTGATGAAGCAAACCTACCGCGCAGATCACCGCATCTACTGCCAGCACTACGGCTTCCCGGACAACAACCAATCCAACACTTATGCCTATCGAGGGACCCAATCACAGAGCCAAGGCGCGAGGCAGAGTTTCTGAATTCGTGCTCTGTTCCGGATTCGTATTCCGACCCCGTCGAGTCGATGCCTTCTCGCACCGGATGATCGGCGATGCCGCCATCACCACGGTACTCTTTCAGGGCTATACCCAGGAGATTCTGGACCCGGAGCGTACTCTCTACGATTACCTGCTTCAGCGTCTGCGACCCGACAGCGTCGATGAGGCTTCCTGATCTCATCATCTTCTTCGGCAGCATTGCCGGCGCGTTACTCGGGCATTTCTTGCTCGTGCCTCCCTATTCGTGGCTCGTTGTTGCTTTCAGCGCCGCGTTCGGGGCATGGAGCCTCTTTGGGGAGTCCCATGCTGGGAATGTGGTTGTTCGGCTTGGTGGGCTCTCCTGGTCGATGGAGGATTTCGTCAGGGGATGGCTCATTACCGGGAGGACTGGTTCGGGTAAGACCCAGTCGGGGATCAATACGATCACCTATCAGATCTTTCAGAACGTGAAGAACTGGGGAGGCATCTGTCTGGATCAGAAGGGTCTCTACTGGGAGATCCTCGTGCGGATGGCCTCCCGGTTCGGACGGAGTGATGACCTCATTCTTCTGCAGACCCGCCCCATCGGAGAGAGTGTCCTCTGGAGACCCCCTCATACGATCAATATCACGGGTAACCCCGACGTTCCTTCCTCCACCTATGCGAAGGTGATCGTCGACACCGCTCTCTCGCTCACCGGGGGGAGGGGAGGGAACCCCTTCTTCCCGATCCGGGCCCAGCTGGCGATACAGATGGCTTTCGACATTCTTCGGCATCTGGAGTGTTTCGTAACGATTCCGAATATCCACTCCCTCTTGATGAATCAGACGGATGCCGATGCATTGATGAAGCGCCTCGATGAACGAGATGATGAGCGCTCTGAGGAGCTTTTAGCGAGCCTTCAAGGGTATTTCGACCAGCCGCCTGAGCAGTTTGGAGGAGTTCAGGGGACTCTCAGCACCTACCTGGAGTTCTTTCTGAACCGTGAGATTGCAGAGGTGTTTTGTGCGGATGAGCCGACGTTTTCGGTCTCAGAGATCGATCAAGGAAAGATCGTCTGTCTCGCTATGCCGCAGAAGTTTCAGAGCGAGCGGCTCTATATCAACACGATCTTAAAGCTCTCCTACTACTTCCATGCCCTCAGCCGGTTCGACAAACCTGCCGAGGCGCGGGAAAAGGACAATCTCCTCATCCTCTTTGCTGATGAGGGACAGGAGATCATCACCGGAGCTGAGTCGGCATTTGCCGATCATCGGGCAGCGGGCGTCATCCGTGAGGCCAAGGCGACCATCGTTCTAGCCACCCAGGCCTACACTTCTCTCTTGGGCTCCCTCGACAAGCGGTATGCTGATGTCCTGATGCTTAATCTGAGCAACGAGTTGATCTTCACCGTGGCGAATCACGATTCCGCCGTAATAGCGGCCAAGAACATCGGTGAGCACGAAGTCACCGAGAAATCGTGGGGATGGTCCGCCGGGAAGCGTTCCTACAATTACCAGACCCGGATCAAGCCATGGTTCGATGCCTTCCGTCTGAGAAAGCTTCCCCGCTTCACAGCGATCGTCTGCCACTGCGAGAAGCCTTTTCGGAAGCGTCTCCTGGCCCCCATCACCCCGGAGGGAAATTACCCCGAGTGGTTTACCCGTCTTCGTCCCGACTTTGCCCTGCGCCAATGGTGGCGGGGTACAACCGCTACCCCATCCCGCACATGAATCCTGACCCAGCCCTTATCCAAAAACTCTCCGGCTTGGAGAACTACCTTGCCTCCAAGATCCGGGGCCAAGGCCATGTGATCCCGAGGGTTTGCTCGGTCTTGGAACGTGGAGAGCTGGGACTTCAGCCCCCTGACAAGCCGTTGGGATCGTTCCTGTTCCTCGGGCCTACCGGCGTCGGAAAGACCGAGCTCACCCTGGAATGCTCCAGGTATCTCTTCGGGGAGGGAGCGCTCCACCGGTTCGATATGTCGGAGTTCCAGCACCTCGACAGTGTGAAGCTGTTTCTAGGTGACGAAACCGGGATGTCCGGACGGCTTGGGAAGGTCTTGGAATCCCATACTCGTGGGTTCCTGCTCTTTGACGAGGTGGAGAAAGCCCATCGGCTGATATGGGATCTCTTCCTCCAGATGCTCGATGCTGCCCGGATCACGCTTGCTGATCACCGCACCCATGACCTGAGCGGGTTCTATGTGGTTTGCACGAGCAACATTGGCTCCCAGCAGTTGATGAGACCGACCCGATTGCCCTTTGCAACGTTAGAAAGAGCCGTGCTCGCCGAGCTACACCGACACTTCCGGCCCGAGTTGATCGGAAGGTTTGATGAGAAGGTCGTCTTCAAGCCCCTTTCGCCTGATACCCAGAGGGAAATTGCAATGATCGTGATCGGGGAAGAGGTTGAGCGTTATAGAAAGATGGGAATCGATCTGGGGGTGGAGGAAGAGACCTTGGAACTGCTCATCAGGAAGGGAATCACCAAAGCTCTAGGAGCCCGTCCTATGAAGAGGACTGTTCAAAAGTATCTGGGGGATATGGTGAGGGAGAGGATGAAGAAGATTTATTAGCTCGAATAGCAGCTATGTAGAAGTAGAGGCATGCTGCCATAGGAGCTTGGGCACGGCACTTGGTTAGCTTTATTGGTTATTTGGCTTTACGATGAACTCTTTGGAGGTACGAAACATATAAGATAATGCGCTCAATCCAATAAAGGGCTTCTGAATAGTGCAAGTCAGTGATGTCCGGCGAGCCGTGCCGGACGTCAGGGTAAAGATCGTGAATACGGTTCCAGAGACCGAGTCCATCCTTGGTAATCATATCGGGTCCCCATGAGCCAGCCGGCAGCTTCTTGATGCCATCTTCGAACTTGACTTCGTTAGTAAGTTGTTTGACGAGGGCCTCCATCGCAGAGAGGGAGTCACGCAAAGCATCCTTGCGAGATCTAACATCTTCAGCTTTTTGGAGATGCTCAAGTGCCTTGCGGAGGTGTTCACCGGCCTGCTCACATACGTCCTTCACTTGCTCTTGAGCATTCAATAGTGCTTCCGATCTCAGAACAATGTCGGTCCTAAGTTCCCAAGTGGCCGTGATACCTGTTTTTTTGTCGATGCGGTATCCCAATTCATACTCCTCGAAAACCTCGTTCAAAGCCTCAATACGCTCATGACTGTTTGGGCCAGAGACAAATTCGGCAAGGAAGTCCATGTATCCGTGGAATTTCTTCTGTGCCAATTGACGGAGCAGTGAATCAAAGTCGGCAATGAGCCAACTCCAACCCCAATTGTTCGTAGGTTCACAAGGGATAAGGCCGGCAATATAGTTACACATCCCTTTTAGTTCATCAGCCGTCGTTAGAAATCGATTGGCGAGACCAAGAATCGCACCAGACATACCCGTAGGAATTTCGGAATAATAAAAAATAGTCTGCTCGTAGCTCTTGTAATCTGGAAAATCGTTCTTAAACGACATATAGTGCAGGTGGGGCTAACGTCGAAGAAGAACCATGCAGGTGGGTGGATCCAAGGGTAGACAAACACAACCCATAGCAATGCGCACTAGCTCATTCGCTTTTTAGGATCGTTTTTTTGTCTCCGATTAAATGTTCCATTGCTGTTAAGTGATCCGATAAAATAAAAACTATGATCGACCCAATCCGCTATCATAGCAATTTTCTTTAGCTCTTGATATATGGTGTTTGCTATATCATATTCGGGGCTAGATGAAATAATGGTTTTGTCGCCAAATATTCCTAAGGCTTCTCCTTTGTCTATTACAAAACCATGATCCTTATATCCATATACTAGCTGACGCGCGATATCTGGAGCGGGCTTGGTGAGGTTAGCCTGATGAGGCGTAAGAAGTCTTTCTGCATAATGCATAGCAGATTCAGCCACACGTTCATAGTAACCTAAATTAATAAGATTTAGTGATTGGCTTAAATATCTTGAAAACATATCACAGCCATCCCACAGGGGCATAAAGACTGAGTGCTGATTAAGTATTGAAGGGGTAGGAAGGGTGATTTTGGTTAGAAGTGGTTTTAGAATTTCTGGATTTGAAGTGCTGGGCGAGCAGTTGAGAGGGGTG
>CANKJN010000038.1 GCA_947482345.1 Spartobacteria bacterium | reverse complement strand
GCTGCCTCAAAATCGTGAACTTGCCTACCGATGGGCGGGGTTGTTTTTGCATATCCCTGCCATGTGGCAGGTTAAAATCTCCCCGTCCATCACCACTTTATCCCAACCACTTTTACCTTCCACTTGCCTCCTCTATGGGATGGCTGTGACTACACTATCTAGTTTGCGGGTGTTTAATATGCCCTTTTCGGACATCAAGACCTCACCCCGGGATGCACTTGTTCTGAAATATCTCTACGGGGGAGTGGTCCATTACCGTCCAGGCGACCGCCTGGTTCCACGGACCCTGAAGGACTACGAGTTGGTGCTCATGATCGAGGGGACGGCGACCTATCGGCATGACGAGGAGGAGCATCAGGCTCCGCCCGGGAGTGTGATCCTGGCCCGCCCCGGTTTCCGGGAGTCCTACCGGTGGGACCGCCGTGTCGCGACACGCCATGCCTATGTCCATTTCGACATCGCCACGATGTCCTCCGACTGGCCCGATCCGCGGGAGTGGCCCGTCTTCCTGGCCAATCCCCCGGAGGTCGTCGCCCCGATGCTGAGGCACTTGCTCGAGAACATCGCCACGCACGGGGAGTCGGACTGGCCCACGCTGAGTGCCGGTGCCGAGGAGAGTCGTTTCCTGCAGTGTCTGATGACGGTCCTTCTCAAGCCCTCGCACGACAGCGGGCTCTCCATCGGTGCCCGACTTCCCGATCCCGTCCATACCTCGCTCAACCTGATGAGGGAGATCCTCGACATCAAGCCGGCGAGGGACCTCCAGTTGGGGGAGTTGGCGGAGCGGTCGGGCGTGACCGGGAAGCACCTCTGCCGCCTCTTCCGGAAGTCGCTCGGCCACTCGCCCATGGAGACCTTTCGCCTGCTCAAACTCCAGCTTGCGCTCGCCCTGCTCGGGCGCTCCGGTCTTGCGGTGAAGGAGATCGCCGACCGCTGCGGCTTCGAGAACCCGCTCTACTTCACACGCTGCTTCACCCGCGTCTACGGGAAGTCTCCCACGCTGGTGCGGCGTTCCCTGCTTAGGAGCGAGCCGCCGCCCCCGAATCCGCTTCCTCCGGAAATCGCCCCGCGCATCTATTGGTGAGGTGCCGCAAGTTGGTCTCTTTTCACGCACCGCGGAGGATCTTCATCCAGAGATTGAAGGCGACAAGAATCACGAGCACTCCGGTGATCTGACGGATCCGGACCGCTGGAAGCAGGAGGGAGCCCGAGTGTGCGCCGATCAATCCACCGGCGAGCACTGCCAAGGGGAGCAGCCAGTAGGCCTCAAGTCCCGTGGGGTGCCACCCCTGCTTCTGAAGCTGTCCCGCCAGTCCCGAGATGCTGTTGGTGAAAATGAAACATGCCGCGAGGGCTGCGATCTCGCGTTCCGGGGCCCATCGCGCAAGATGAAGGATGGGGGCCAGGAAGATGCCTCCCCCGATGCCGACGATTCCCGAGAGGAGACCGAGCGGTGCGCCGATCAGCGGTCCGAAGCGACCCATCAGGCGGCGGAACGGGGTCTCGACGGGCTTGCCCGGCTTGAGCGGCAGCAGCAGGAGAATCCCGGCGGCGCTGAGCGACAGGGCGAGCAGGAAAAAGAATGTCTTTTCCCGGATCGGGTAAAGACCGCCGAGATAGGCCGCGGGAACCGAGAGCGCGACGAACGGCAGGCTGCGGCGCAGGGTGAAGTGGCCGGCCCTTGCGAACTGCGCGAATCCCTGCGCGGAGACGATGAGATTGCATCCGAGTGAAATGAGCGGCAGGAGATGGGAGGGCGTCCCCTGGATCTGCAGGAGCACCAGATAGGAGGAGCCGCCGGCAAAACCGACGGTCGAGTAGACCAGGGCGACGAAAAAAAACAACGCGGCGAGCAGCGGGGCCATCACGGCGTCATCCCCCGATGAAGGACATCTCGACCTTTGGCGGCCCTTCCCCCGAAGCCGAGAGCGCCCGTAGCTCCGAGTAGCGGTCCGATCGTGCCCGCCAGAGGCCGGCAATCATCCCGTAAAGTTCCTCGTCGTCGGGATTGCGGGCACGGATTTCCCCGAGCAGGTCGTGCCCCTGCGTGGCGAAGAGGCAGGTGAAAAGGCGGCCGTCGGCGGAAAGCCGGGCACGTGTGCAGTCGCCGCAGAAGGGGGAGGTGACGGAGGTGATGATGCCGAACTCCACCTGGTCATCCAGGTAACGGAAGCGGCCCGCGACCTCGCCCCGGTAGGCTGGCGAGACCGGTTCGAAAGGCATCTCGGAGCCGATCAAATTCAGGATATCCCTTCCACCCACCACCGATTCGGGGCGCCACCCGTTGACATTGCCAACATCCATGAACTCGATGAAGCGCAGCGTGATGCCGGATTCCTTGAAGTGGCGCGCCATGGGGAGGATCTGGGAATCGTTCATGCCGCGCTGGACGACCATGTTCACCTTGACGCCGAGTCCGGCCGCCAGCGCCGCGGCGATGCCCGCCAGCACGAGGTCGGGATGCTTTCCCCGGCCGTTCATGGCACCGAAGACCGCCGGGTCGAGCGCGTCGAGGCTGACGGTGACGCGGCGCAGTCCGGCCTCCGCAAGACGCTGTGCGAAGGAGGGCAGCAGGAGTCCGTTGGTCGTCATGGCCACATCCTCGAGGAGCTCGAATTTCCGGAGCCGTTCGAGGAATTTCACCACGCCGGGTCGCAGTAACGGCTCCCCTCCCGTGATGCGGAGTTTCCTCACCCCGCAGCGGACAAAGGCGCCGATGATCCGGTCAAGTTCCGTGAGGCTGATGAGTTCCTCCTTACGCAGGAAGGCGTGGTCGTTGCCGAAGACCTCCGCCGGCATGCAGTAGGTGCAGCGGAGGTTGCAACGGTCCGTCAGCGAGACGCGCAGGTCATGGACGGGCCGTCCCAAGGCATCGCTTGGAAGAGCGGCCTCCGGGGCTGTCCGGCGTTCGTGGCTCGTCGGTCTCTTTGTTGTTTCCGGCATGGAATGCAGCAAGCTACCTTCGCCTTTGCCTCCATGAAATCACTAATCAAGCCTTCGCGGGCCGAGGCCCTGATCCTTCCCCTGAGGAATCCCTTCCCGGCGGAGTCTTGCGATCTGGAGCTGGCCGCGGGAAGGATTCTGCGTCAGGAGATCAAGGCCGATCACGATTTCCCCCCCTTCGACCGCGTGACGATGGACGGGGTGGCGGTCCGCGCCGCGGAGATCAGCTCGGGCCGAAGGAACTTTCGCATCCGAGGGATGGCGGCTGCCGGAGAGACGGGGGCCGTGCTTCCTCCGGAGGAGGGTGCGGCGATGGAGGTGATGACGGGGGCGATCCGGCCCGACGGTGCCGACTGCATCCTGCCGAGCGAGTGGTACCGACTTGAGGAGGACATCCTCACGCTCGAGGAGGAAGCGTCTCCGCAGGCCGGAGCCTTCATCCATGCCCGCGGATCCGATCACCGGGCCGGCGAGGTCCTGCTACGTCCCGGTATCTGCCTGGGGCCCGTCGCCATCAGCATCGCGGCCGCCTGCGGGTGCGACCGACCGATGGTCTCCGCGCTCCCTCGCGTGGCGGTGATCGGAACGGGTGACGAGTTGGTGCTCGTGGGGGAAAAACCCGGACCCGGGCAGATCCGCCGCACCAACATCGCCGCCCTTTCCTCGGCTCTGGAACTGGCTGGGTATCCGCCCTCCGAGACCGGATGCCTCCGCGATGACCCGGAATCCCTCCGGACGGCGCTGGAAGCGATCCTCTCCCGCAACGACGTGGTCGTCCTGACCGGGGGTGTTTCCAAGGGGAAGCGGGACCATGTGCCCGAAATCGCCCGGCAACTCGGCGCCCTGCCCGTCCTGCACGGCATCGCCCAGCGCCCCGGCAAGCCGATGGCGGTCTGTAACATGCCGGACGGCCCCGTGATCTTCGGCCTGCCCGGCAACCCGGTCTCCGCACTGGTCTGCCTCCACCGCTATCTGCTTCCGGCGCTCGGTAATTGGAGCGGAGCGGTTCCGGTGGCAACGCCCCGGATGAAACTCTCCGGAGGCTTCGTGCGCCCACCCGGACTGACGCTCTTCCTTCCGGTTGTTGCGGAAAGCAACGGGTCGGCGCGTCCTCTGCCTGTTGCCAACTCCGGGGATTTCGCCGGACTGATCGGCTCCACCGGATTCCTGGAACTGGATGAAACATTTGCAGAGGGGGGTGAGGCACCATATTTTGCATGGGCCGCACCATGAACCCCTCCGCACCCGCTCCGACCTGGAGCCATCTCGACCCCTCCAATAACCCGATGATGGTCGATGTCTCGGCCAAGCCGGTCACCGCCAGATCGGCCCGCGCCGAGGCGCTCATCGCCCTGCCTCCCGAGGTGCAGGCCCAGCTCCGGGACGGGGAGATCAGGGTGCCGAAGGGCCCCGTGTTCCACACCGCCATCATCGCCGGAACCATGGCCGCCAAGAAGACTGCGGAGCTGATCCCCTTCTGCCACACCCTCCCTCTCGATGGGGTGAAGATCGCGATCGCCGCGGCCGGGCAAGGACTGCTCCGCATCGAGGCCTCGGTGAAGGCCACCCACAGGACGGGCGTCGAGATGGAGGCGCTCACCGCCGCGACCGTGGCGGCGCTGACCGTCTTCGACATGTGCAAGGTCTTTTCCAGCGCCATGGAAATCCGGGGTGTGCGCCTGCTCGAGAAGCTGGGGGGCAAGGCCGATTATCACGCCGATCAGGCCCCGCGATGAAGCCGCCGCTCCGAGGTCTCCTGCTGGCGGGGGGAAGAAGTACCCGGATGGGACGCGACAAGGCCTCGATGATCCTGCGTGGGAATGGGCAAACGCAGGCGGCGAACGCCCTGCGGCTGCTTGAGGGAAGCTGCGCAGAGGTATTCCTTTCGCTCCGCGAGGGACAGGAAAAACCGGAGGGGTGCGGCTCCGTGGAGATCCTGCGCGACGCGGTCTCCTGCGGCGGTCCCCTAGCCGGGATCCTGACTGCCATGAGGCACGATCCTGAGTCGGCATGGCTGGTCCTTGCCTGCGACCTCCCCTTTGTCGATGCTGGGGTGGTCTCGCTGTTGCTGGCCGGTCGCGACGACTCGCCCTTCACGGCATTTGCCAGTGCCTTTGACGGATTGCCGGAGCCGCTTTGCGCGATCTACGGGCCCGCGGCGCTTCCCATCCTCGAGGAGCATGCCGCGCGGGGCCATGTCTGTCCCCGCCATATCATGGCGGAGGAGGGGGCCCGACTCCTGGAGCTTCCTGCGGCGGCGCGTCACGCCCTGGAAAACATCAACACGCCGCGGGATCTTGAAATGATGACCCGTTTCAGCGATCCCGGCGCCGCCGCGCCGGAACCAGCCGGAGAGACTCCGGGCAGGGAAATCCGCTTGGGCTGGTTCGGCTTTCTCGCCGAACAACGTGGCCGCCGAGAGGAGATGCTTGTCACCCCGGCGGGCACCGTCGGGGTGTTGTTCGCCGAATTGGCCGCGCGTGACGGGACGGTCGGGTTCACGCCCGGTGTCCGCTTCGCGGTCAATGATGAGTTTGCCCCCCCGGATCACCCGCTCAAGGCCGGTGACAAGGTGGTCTTCATGCCCCCCTTTTCGGGAGGGTGACACGCCGTGAACGCAGATTTCTCCATCAGCCAGCATCCCCTCCACGTCACGCCACTGCGTGAGGCGCTCTCCTCGCCCGACTGCGGCGGCTTCGTCCACTTCGAGGGGCGCGTGCGCAACCATCACGCCGGCCGTGCCGTCACGGCGCTGCGTTACGAGGCCTACCGCGAACTGGCGGAGAAGGAGGGGGCGCTCATCGTCACGGAGATCTCCCGGAAGCACGGGGTGAAGGCGGCCGCCGTCCATGCGGTCGGCGACCTGCGTCCCGGCGACCTCGCCGTCTGGGTGGGGGCCGCAGCCGCCCACCGCGAGGCGGCATTCGCCGCATGCCGCGAACTGATCGACGCCATCAAGGATCGGGTGCCGGTCTGGAAGCACGAGACCTATGCCGACGGCAAGTCGTCCTGGATCGCGGGTTGCGATCATGCCGGCTCCGCCGGAAACCCGGATCACCAGTGAACGTCGAACTCCACGACATCTGGATCTCGCCCGGCCATGATTTCAAGGGGCGTCACGGGCTCGGGCGCCTAGGGCATGGAGTGATGCGTGTCGCGGAGGTTCTCTGCCATGCCGGAAAGGGAATCGAGGGGGACCGCTACCATGGCGAGAATCCCGGGGGCAAGACGCAGATCACCTTTCTCTCCCTCGAGGTTGTCGAGGAGATGCGCCGCACTCTCGGGATCGTGCTTCCCGATCCCTCCGTTCTCAGGCGGAACGTGCTGCTCTCCGGAGTGGATCTCAACACCCTCATCGGACGGAAATTCCGTCTTGGCGGTCTCCTCTTCGAGGGGATGGAGGAGTGCCGTCCCTGCTACTGGATGGATGAGGCCGTCGCGCCGGGGGCCAACGCCTTTCTGGCCGGAAGGGGAGGACTGCGCTGCAGGATCCTGGAGGACGGGATCCTGCGTTGCGGACCCGCATTGCTGGAGGTGCCCGACTCCGGAGTGGAAAACGCCGGGGGCTGACCGTACGCTCCGTTCATGGCCACCCGTCCCGATCCGGAGGAAGAAAATCCGGGCATCAGCCCGTGCCGCGCCCTGCGTCAGGAGGAAGGGCGGGAGACGGAGGTCGCCGAGGAACTGACGACCGAACGTCCCCTGCAGATCGTGGTGAACGGGAGGGCGTTCTCCATGACCATGAGGACTCCCGGTGCCGAGCGTTATCTGGTCAGGGGCCTTCTCCATGCCGAGGGAATCTGCAGCGACGGGCTCCTGTCATACGAGCAGGCCGAGATGGAGGACGGGACGCTGGTGAACGTGAGGATCGCCGATCAGGCGCGGACCGACGCGCCGCGCACGCTCGCTTCCACTTCCTCCTGCGGTATCTGCGGCAGGGAGTCGACGGGAAGGCTCTTCGAGGGGGTTTATCCCGTGCTGAGGGAGCAGACGGTCTCGGCCGCTGATCTCGAAAGAATCCACCGGAATGCCGGACAGCTTCAGCGGACCTTCCGCGGAACGGGGGGAAGTCACGCCGCGTCAGCCGCCAAGGCCGGAGGGGAGGTGCTTGCTCTGTTCGAGGACATCGGGCGCCACAACGCCGTCGACAAGGTAGTCGGATTCCTTTTAGAGAACGGTCTTGCGGAACAGGCCGACGTGCTCACGGTCAGCGGACGGGTCTCCTTCGAGATCGTCCAGAAATGCGCACGGGCCGGCATTCCCATCCTCTCGGCGATTTCCGCCCCCTCCTCGCTTGCCGTGGAAACGGCGGGGCGCTGGGGGATCACGCTGGCGGGGTTCTGCCGCGAGGGGCGGGCCACCTTCTACAGCGGATTGCACAGGGTCCGCCGCTCGATGACGGAACTTCCCACCGGAAAAGAAACCGCATAAAAAACTCACATCATGACGAAACCAAAGGACTCCGCCGGAGGCTGGGGGGCGCTCAACTCCTCGATGCATTTCCTCCGCAGGGAGGGATTCCTCAAGGGGAATGCGACTCTCCTGCGCATGAACAAACCGGGCGGCTTCGACTGCCCCGGATGCGCATGGCCCGATCCGAAGAACCACTCGGTGGCGGAGTTCTGCGAGAACGGCGTCAAGGCGCTCACCTACGAGACCACGCACAAGCGGGCGGATCCCGCGCTCTTTGCGAGCCACACGGTCTCCGAGATGAGGGGTTGGGACGACTTCACGCTTGAGAACACCGGACGCCTGACCCAGCCGATGGCCTACGATTCCGGAACGGATCACTACGTCGGGATCTCCTGGGAGGAGGCCTTCTCGCGGATCGCGACGCAGTTGCAGAGTCTTGGATCACCCGACGAGGCGATCTTCTACACCTCCGGACGCACCAGCAACGAGGCGGCGTTCCTTTACCAGTTGCTGGGACGCCTCTATGGGACCAACAACTTCCCCGATTGCTCGAACATGTGCCACGAATCGAGCGGTGTCGGCATGGGCGAGTCGATCGGGACCGGCAAGGGGACGGTCTCGCTGGAGGATTTCGAGAAAGCCGACGCCATCTTCATCTTCGGCCAGAATCCGGGGACCAATCACCCGCGCATGCTCACCGAACTGCAGCGGGCCTCCAAGCGCGGCGCGAAGATCGTGAGCTTCAATCCCCTGAAGGAATCGGGGCTGCTCGCCTTCACTCATCCACAGCATCCCGTCGACATGCTGCTCAACCGGAGCACCCCGATCAGTTCAAGCTACTATCAGGTGAGCGTCGGCGGGGATCTCGCGGCGGTCCGAGCCATGATCAAGCACATCCTGGAGCTTGAGGAATCAAGGCCTGGCATTCTCGACCGCGCGTTCATCGGGGAGCAGACCCATGGGTTTGACGCGTTCCGCGCCATGGTGGAGTCGACCCCGTGGGAGGAGCTTCTCGGCCAGTGCGGCCTGAGCCGCGAGGAGATCGGGGAAGTCGCGGAAACATACATCCGGGCGGAGAGCGTCATCTGCTGTTGGGCGATGGGGCTCACCCAGCACAGGCACGGCGTCGCCAACATTCAGGAAATCGTCAACCTCCTCCTGCTGCGCGGGAACATCGGCCGTCCCGGCGCGGGCCCCTGCCCGGTGCGCGGGCACAGCAACGTCCAGGGTGACCGGACGATGGGCATCACGGAATTCCCGACCGAGTCCTTTCTGAGCGCCCTGGAGAAAAACTTCGGGTTCACCGCCCCCAGGAAGCACGGTTATTCGGTGATCCACGCCATCAAGGTGATGGCGGAGGGGAAGGCCCGCTTCTTCCTCGGCATGGGCGGTAACTTCGCCTCCGCCACCCCCGATTCCGACCTGACGTGGAGGGCTCTCTCCAACTGCGACATGACCGTTCATGTCTCCACCCACCTCAACCGCAGTCATGTGATCCACGGCAAGTCCGCGCTGATCCTTCCCTGCCTCGGGCGCTCCGAGGCCGATTATCAGGCAAGCGGCCGGCAGTCGGTGACCGTGGAGGATTCCATGAGCATGGTGCACGCCTCCACCGGCATCAACAAACCTGCCTCTCCGGAACTCTGGTCGGAGCCCGCCATCGTGGCCGGCATCGGCCGCGCCCTCTTCCCGGACGGACCGGTCGACTGGGAATCCCTCGTCGGCGACTACGATCTCATCCGCAAGCGAATCGAGGCCGTGATCCCCGGCTTCGATGGCTACAACGAGCGGATCAAGGAGCGCGGGGGTTTCCATCTCCGCAACCCGGCCTCCTACCGTGAGTGGAGGACCGCAAACGGCAAGGCAAACTTCAGCGCCAACCCGCTGCCCGATCTTTCGATCGCTCCCGGCCGCCTGCGTCTCATGACGGTACGCTCCCACAACCAGTACAACACGACGGTCTACGACTACGGCGACCGCTACCGCGGGATCGATGGGGAGCGCCGCGTGATTTTCCTGAATGCGGAGGACATGCGCGGACTCGGGCTGGACGAGGGTGCCCGGGTGACGCTGCAGAGCCACTCGGGGGACGGTGTCGTCCGGCGCGCCCCGGGCTTCCGACCCGTCGCCTACTCCATCCCGCGCGGATGTGCCGCCGCCTATTTTCCTGAAACCAACGTCCTGGTCGGCATCGACGACCACGCGCTCAAGAGCTTCACTCCGATGTCTAAGTACATCGAGATCACGCTCGAGCGGGAGTAGGCGTAGGAACGAGATTAAATCAGCGCTTCCCGGCACTTTGCTGTTTGCAGTGGGTTGATTGAAAGATGTATTTTCACGCAACGGGCGCAAAGGTCGCCAAGGTAGGATCAAAGAGTAGGGCCCGATGGAGCGGAGGAGGGCTGAAAGATGAAAGATGAAACTTGAAACCGGAAAGCTAAACCAAGCCGCTGGGATGCGGCGCGGTAGACTACGACGCAGTCTTAGCCCCAACGGGGCGGCACCCCTTTGCGATCGTTGCGTCCCTTTGCGTGAAACTCATTCCATGCCTTTTTGGAACATTTCCCCACTCCCAATAGCGAAGAGCCCGCTTCCCTAACAAAAAAACCGGAGCATCCGCGTTGCGGAGCTCCGGTTTTTGAATGGGTACGGCGGGCTTGCGCGGCCGGGATTAGCCCTTCTTTTTGGCTTTCTTTTCGGGCAGTGCGGAGGCCTTCCATGCCTTCTCGATTAGCCCCTTGAGAACGATCGCCTCCTCCCAGCTGTTCGGGAGGCTGTGGAGGTTGTAGCCGCCGGCGATGGGGCCCATCTCAGGGCAGACATAGAGTTCACGTCCGGCCTGATTTCCCTGGCGCCAGACGCGGAAGAGAGCATCGGCGAAGGGGAGCCACTCCTGGATCTCCGGGGTGAGGTTTCCCTTCCCGTCGGTGACGGGAATCTGGCAGTGGTGGCCGTTGAAAGGGCGGAGATGGAGGAGTTGCGCCCGCTGGATGAGCTTGGGTTGGACGAGCAACTTCTCGGCGTAGTTGCCGGGATGCAGGTGCTTGACCACCGAGACATGCGAGTAGTCGAGCGTCATCGGGAGGTATTTGCCGGTAATCTTCCGGTAGCCGTCGGCCAGGGTATAGGCTTTCTCCGGAGTCTCCGTGCAGGTGTCGCGGTGGATCTCCACGGAGGGTTCGCAGCCGATAGCCTCCGCCTCTTTCATGAGCTGCAGGGTGAGTTTGAGCGCCTCCGGGGTCAGGGTGTCCTCGTCGGCCAACTGGACATTGATGAAGTGGCCGCCGTTGTCGGCGTTCTGCTTGAGCAACTTGCGGAATTCCCCGGCCTTCGCGGAAGAGAAGTAACCGTTGATCGTCAGGCCGTATTTGTCGGCCAGTTTTTTGATTTCAGGCGTGGCCAGCGTCGCCAACCCATCAAATCCGGCCTCTTTAATGGCCTTGACCTTGCGTTCGAGGGACCATTCCTTCTTGGCGCTGGGGTACTCCATCAGCGACCACATGGCCGCGATCATGCGGAGCTTCGGGGGATTTTCCTTTTTCATGGGTTTGTTTTCTTTGTGGTGATTTGGGTGTTTCAGCGTTTGCCGCGACCCGGGAAGGTGAGTTCGGCGACACCGGATTTGTCGAGCTCGCCGAAGCCCTCGGAGACCATCCGATCATACTGCTTCTTGGTCGCCTCGGCGAGGGGGAGGGTGAGTCCCTTTTCCACGGCCAGGGCCAGGGCGATGCCGCTGTCCTTCGCGGCATGGGCGCCGGAGAAGAAGCAGGAGTGGTCGCGGTTCTGCATGTCCTCGCCATCGGTGACGAGCACCCGGGAGTTCGCGCCGGTCTGGGAGAAGACCTCTCGCAGTATGGTCAGGTCGAGGCCGAGGGCCTCCCCCAGTCCCAATCCCTCGGCGAGGCCCGCGGTATTGATGTTCATGACCATGTTGACGAGCGCCTTGACCTGCGCCGCCTTGCCGGTAGCACCGATGTGGCGCAGCGAGACGCTGAGATCCTTGAGGATCGGTTCGGCGCGTCGGAAGGCCTGGTCGGTGCCGCCGGTCATGAGGTAGAGGGTTCCTTCGCGCGCCTGGGTGATGCTGGAGGCCATGCAAGCTTCCAGGGATTCAGCGCCCGCCTTGTGGGCGAGTTCCTCGACGGCGAGATGCACGGCGGGGGAGACGGTGGCGCAGTTGATGAAGAGCTTCCCCTTCGACCCGGTCAGCAGGCTATCCCCCTGCGGTTGGAAAATCGCGTGCATCGCCTTGTCGTCGGTGACGACAGTGATGATGACGTCGGCCAGTTCCGTCACGCGAGCGAGCGAGCCCGCTGCTTCCGCTCCGATTTCAGCAGCCAGTTCGACGGCCAGCGGGGCATGGGTGTCAAAGACGGCGGTGACGCTGTATCCCTGATCCTTGAGGCGGCGCGCCATGTTGGCGCCCATGCGACCGACTCCGACGACTGCAATAGTTTCTTTGCTCATGATGTTGTGTTGGTTGTGAGGTGATCAGGCTGCGAAGAAGGGATTGGCGGTCTTCTGCTCCCCGACCGTGGTGAGGGGGCCGTGCCCGGAGCAGAGGATGGTCGCATCGGGCAGGGTCAGCACTTGCTCCCGATTATTCCGCACGGCGTCGGCGTAGGAAACCATGCCGCCCCCCATGGAAGCGGCGAAGATCGAGTCGCCGACGATGGCGACCGGTTGGTCAAGTCCGCCCACGACAAAGGTCACTCCACCCGCGGCGTGACCGCTTGTTACGCGCGTTTCCACGGTCAGGTTTCCGATAGTGAAGGAACGGCCCGGCTCGAACGACTCGGCTCCCGCCAGCGGCTCCTTCACGCAGACCCGGGCATGGGCGCCGGTTTTCTCGAGTAACCTGTCGAGGTCGAGGACGTGATCCGTGTGGATGTGGGTGATGAAGATCTGCTTCACCTTGAGGTCGTGGGCCGCTGCGAAATCGAGCATCGGCTGACCGTCGGCCCCGGTGTCGAAGAAGGCCGCTTCGCGCGTGGAGGGATCCCAGACGAGATAGGAATTCACGGTCATGTCCTCGAAGACCGTGTTGAAGCAGGCAAGCCCCTTGGGTTCGGCGACCGGTGCGGGTTGGTAGCTGCCCTTGGCCAGGGCCAACAGGGCGTTGCCACCCAACCCCAGCGCTTCCGACACCTTGGCGAGAGCCGCCTCGTCGAGTTCCCCTCCCTTCAGGGATTGGATTGCCGAGAGGCTGATCCCGGTGCGTCCGGCGAGCGCCTCGTCGGTGATGGATTGTCCGCGTTGAGCCTTGCCGATGATGTCGGTGAAGCCGTCTTCAAGTGGAATGTTATGTGCCATGGTTGGGAAAATGCAGAGAGTTCCTTTTCAGGCGGGATTTGTCCAATCGGAAGTTGCGTCGACGGGGGTTAAGCACAGGGATCCGTAACGGATGCGAAGCAATGGCCGGGCTAGCCAAAGGGATAAAGGGGATTTTAAGAAGACATGGCAGAACTTCGATGCGGTTGGTCTGGGATCATCTTTGCAAGTTCACTTGCAAGAGTGAGACCAAGAGACAACCGGCTTTGCAGTACAAAGCCCATGTCTGCTGGATAGCATTCGCTGAAAATCAGCCTCGGATCGCTCACGGGACTAAGGGCTCGGAGGTGAGCATCCTTTATCCCCTTCATCCCTGAAAAAAACTTCCACGAATCTCCATCCCTGATTTCCTGACAAATCAGCGGCTCCCTAACGCACGATGCCGCGTTCGCTGGTGGCGATGAATTCCGCGAGATGGGTGACGAGTTCCGAGGAGGCGAACTGAGCCCTGAGCGCCTCCAGTCCCTGGGTGGTGTTGAGATTGCTGCGGTAGACCAGCTTGTAGGCTTCGCGGAGTTCCCGGATCGCTTCGGGTGCGAATCCCCTCCGCTCCAGTCCAACGAAATTCACGCCGCGGATCTCCGCGGGGTTGCCGTCGGCGATCATGAAGGGGGGGACATCCTGGACGATCTTGGTGCAGCCGCCGACGATTGCGTGGGCGCCGATGCGGCAGAACTGGTGGACGCCGCTGAGTCCCCCGATCACGGCATGGTCGGCCACGACGACATGGCCGGCGAGGGTCCCGTTGTTCGAGAAGATGACATGGTCGCCGACGATGCAGTCGTGGGCGATGTGGGCGTAGGCGAGGAAGTTGCCGTGACTGCCGACGCGGGTCACGCCGTTGGGGGCGGTGGCGCGATGGATGGTGACGAATTCACGGAAGGTGTTCCGGTCGCCGATTTCCAGATAGGTCGGTTCGGCCTCGTACTTGAGATCCTGGGAGCGCTGACCGATCGAGGAGTAGGGGTAGAACTCGTTGCCCTCCCCGATCGTGGTCGGGCCGGCGATGGTGACGTGGTTGTGAAGCGTGCATCCCTCGCCGAGCGTCACGTTCGCCCCGATGACGCAGTAGGGGCCGATGTGCGTCGTCTGCCCGATGTGGGCACTGCTGTCGATGATCGCCGTGGGATGGATGCGCGCCATCGGAGGGGTCACTTGTTGACGATCCCGAAGAGAAGGATGCCCTCGGAGACCACGTCCCCGTTGACCACGCACTTGCAGGTGGCCTTGCCGAGGTTCTTGCGGGCCTTGAGCATCTCCACATGGATGAAGAGGGTGTCGCCCGGGAAGACCGGCTTCCGGAACTTCACCTCGTCGGCGCTCATGAAGTAGCCGATCTTCCCGGAGTTTTCCGTCTTTCTCATCATCACGATGGAGGCGACCTGGGCCATCGCCTCGACCTGCAGGACGCCCGGCATCACGGGATGGCCCGGGAAGTGTCCCTGGAAGAAGGGTTCGTTGATCGTGACGCTCTTCACCCCGACCGCCTTGGTCTCGCCGTCGAACTCCACGACGCGGTCGACCATCAGGAACGGGTAGCGGTGGGGGAGGACTCGCATCACCTCGTTGATGTCCATCACGGGGGCGGAGGAGGTGACGGGAGTCGGTGCCATGGCGAGTAGGTCGCTGTGGCGCTTGGCGAAGGCGCGGGCCAGTTCGGTGTTCGGTCCGTGACCGGGCTTCACCGCGACGATGTGTCCCCGCAGGGGGCGTCCGGCGAGCGCCAGGTCCCCGATGATGTCGAGGATCTTGTGGCGCACGAATTCGTCCTGGAAGCGCAGCGGTTCCTTGCTCAGGACGGACTCGCCGCGGATGACGAGGGCATTCTCAAGGCTTCCACCCTTGATGAGTCCCTTCTCCATGAGGTGCTTCACATCCTCGTAGTGGACGAAGGTTCGGGCCGGGGCGATCTCCTTGGCATAGACCTCCGGGGTGATCTCCAGCGAGAGATACTGGGTGAAGCGGCCGTCGTGATTTGCCTGAGTGCAGGAAATGCGGAACCCGTTGTGGGGGAATACCGACAGGATCGAGCCCCCGGCCGTCTCCAGATGGATCGGCTGGCCAGGCTCGAATGGGGCGCGGGCCGCCTCTTGGTCGACGATGCCCGCCTCGCGGATGAGTGCGACATAGGGGGCGGCGCTTCCGTCGCCGATGGGAGGCTCGTTCGCATCCATCTCGATAAGGGCGTTGTCGACGCCGAGGCCGGCCAGGGCCGAGAGGACATGCTCGACGGTCTGGATCTTGGCGTTTCCCTGGACGAGGGTGGTCGCACGCTCGACAGTCTTCACATGGTCGACCAGCGCGTCGACCACCGGTTCATCGGGGAGGTCGGTGCGGCGGAACTTGTAACCGTGCCCGGCGGGCGCCGGATGGATGGTGAGGGTGACGTTGCCGCCGTTATGCAGGGCGCTGCCGGTGAGGCTGGCGGATTTGGCTAGGGTGCGCTGGTGCTCCATGGGTGAAAAATCTGATCTGTTGGGAATGATCTTAACGTGTTCCGGGAAAGGGGGAAGTGAAGTCGTCGGTGCAGGGATCAGGGGGTGTCATGAGCGACACGCCCGTCTTTCATGCGGATGCGCCGGTCGGCCAGGGCCGCCACGGAATCGCTGTGTGTTACCATAATGACCGTGGCGGTGCGGCGTGAAGCAATCTTTGCAATGACTTCGAGGACCTGGGAGGCATTGGCACTGTCCAGATTGCCGGTCGGTTCGTCGGCCAGCAGGAGGGAGGGGCCGTGGACGAGTCCCCGGGCGATGGCGGCGCGCTGCATCTCGCCGCCGCTGAGTTGATGTGGGAAGTGGCTCGAGCGCCGGGCCATCCCGACTTGATCGAGCATTTCCAGAGCCTTGGCCCGGGACTCGCGGGCATCATCGCCGCGCAGGAGCAGGGGAAGCTCCACATTCTCCACGACGGACATGGAGGGGAGGAGGTTGAAGAACTGGAAGACGATTCCCAGCTTCAGCCTCCGGTAGAGGGTCAGTTCCCGGTCATCGGCCCTCTCGAGGTGGACGCCGTCCACCACCACCTCGCCGGAGCTCGGGTGGTCGAGCCCCCCGAGAAGGTTCAGCAGGGTGCTCTTTCCCGATCCCGAGGGGCCGGTGATGGCGATGAATTCCCCTCGGCCGATCTCCAGCGAGACCGAGTCGAGGGCGGTCACCGGAGGGGTGCCGTAGGAGCGGGAGGCTTTGACGAGACGGATCATGCCGTTCACAAATGAACTGCCGGCCATGTCCGATCAAGCTCCCTTCCAAGTCCCCCCCAGGGAAGCCTTCCGCATTCTCGGGGAGACGCCCGATCTCATCGCCGTGGAGAAACCGCCGTTCCTGCTGGTTCACCCCACCAAGCCGGGAGGTCCCGTCACCCTCTGGGACAGGTTGCGCGAGTTGCTTGCCTACGAGATTGCTAGCGGGGGCCAAGTCTCGCTGATCAACCGCCTCGACCGTGAAACCAGTGGCATCGTGCTGGTGGCCAAGAATGCCGCCGCCGCCCGCGCCTGCACGATGGCGATGGCTCGTGGTCAGATCTCCAAAGAGTATCTCGCGATCGTCACCGGATGGCCGGAGAGGGAGCAGTGGTCCGTCACGGAGCCGATCCTCAGGCTCGGTGAGGTGGAGCATTCACGGATCTGGCTCAAGCGGGCAGTCCATCCGCAGGGAGCTCCTTCCCATACCGAGTTCACCGTTCTCCGACGGGTTGTTCACCCCCGGCATGGCCCGATGGCCCTGATCCATTGCATTCCGAGGACGGGCCGCACCCACCAGATCCGCGTCCATCTTGCCCATTCAGGTCATCCTGTGGCGGGGGACAAGATCTACGGTCCCTCCGAGGAGTGCTACCTGGAGTTCATCGAGAACGGTTTCAGCGATCGTCTGCACGAGAGGCTCTGGCTACCGCGCCATGCGCTTCATTCCAGCTCTCTGGCAGTCACGGTCGGGGGAATACCTCACCGCTGGGAGTCCGGTTTGCCAGGAGATTTGGCTGATTTTCTCAATGCGTCTTCGTGAAAAAGGGCCTTGGGAATGGCCCCTAAACCCGAACTCCGAAGTTGAGGAGAGCGATTAGACACAATCTCCTGACCGCAAAGAAGTCTTGTCGATTCTAGGAGTCCCAACGTCCTGGAAGATGTGCTCGATCCCCAGAGGCCAGCGAGCAGGAGATTGGCTTCCATCTTCGATCTTCCATTTGATGGCATCCGCCGCCCGGCGGACAGTGCCACCCCTACAGGGCTCGCTTCGCTCGTCTACCGCGCCGCTTCCAAGCGACTTGGTTCCGCAACTCCTATCGGCGGGCATCTTGCGCCAATTGACTCGCTCATTCGCATGAGACTGCCACTCGCTGCACTCGGGCTGCCTCCGGCACCCTAACCTGCTCATCCCTTTCGCAGGTTGCATCACTTTCATCTTCGGAGTTCGGTTTCAAAAGCGCTTCTCCAGGCATCAGCTTTTGAGTCTCATTAGCAGAAGATAAATCCAGTTCGCTGCGAGAAGTCCGATTGCCACGAATCTCACCAACTTGGCCTCGGTTTTCGTCAGGGCTTCCAACCGCAGGCGCGGCAGTCTTCCAACGACGACCACTGCGGCGTAACCGACATAGAGAGGGGCACCGAGGAGAGCCGCCGTCATCAGGGGGTTGAGGAGAAAGGCCGCACCGATCTCTCCATGCAGAAGGTGCCAGGTTGCGCGCGTCATGCCGCAGGTCGGGCAGGGGATCCCGGTTGCCGCATGCAGCAGGCAGCGCGGTGTGGCGATGCCCGATAAGAGCCATGCGGTTGCAAGCAGGGCCGCGAGCAGGAGGATGGATCCCCAGACCAGCTCGGAGTCATGGCCTCCGGGGATCGCAGGGCGCCACCGGATCTTCACCCCCGTCCTCTTAATGGGAGTACTTGCTCAACTCGGCCATGCTGATGCCGGCCGCCGTGGCGATCAGCAGCAGACCGCCGCAGCAGAGCAGTCCTGGAAGGGTGATCGCAAGCGTGGCCTTCAGGCCGGAGGTGCGTTGAGTCTCCTTGAGTCCTATGATGATGCAGTAGGCACCCCAGATCACTCCGATCAAGCCGCCGCAGAGTGGCAGGAGGTTGAAGACCATGGCACTGGCCTGGGCGTAGCAGATGACCCGGAAGGTGGTCTCGAAGGGTCTGGTCGCCCCGCCAAGAATCCTCAGGCAGAGATGGGTGATGCCGGAGGAGAGGAAGGCGCTGACCACATAGAGCGCGGGTGATATCAGGATCGAGCCGATCAGAGCCACCGAGAAGGCGGTCTTGGAAGCGTGTGGCAGGCCCTTGGCGAAGACCTCGGGGTTCATCGAGGTGGCGCCCATCTGGTAGAGGGCGGAGACCGCAAACATGGCGCTGCTAAGCAGCACGAAATAGAGAAGCGGGTTGGCGAGGCCGCCGTTCTGCTTCATCGCCGCAAAGGTGGGGGAGGGGCGCATCAGCACGGCGCTGACTGTCTGCGCGATCGCGGGGAAGAAGCCGATCCGTTCGCGCTCCTCCCATGCAGGCTCCGTTCCCTCGACGGGAGCTGCGGTGGGATTTTCCGTGCCGCCAGTCGCAGAGGGAGTGAGGGCAGGTGCGAGAGCCGGGGCCGGTGTTTCCATTCCCCACTGCGGGGCCATCTCGCCGAGAGGCTTCCACTCGGCCATTCCCTCGCGCCAGGCAAGGTCGCTCGAGACGAAGCGGCCGGAGACGATTCCTTCGCGGAGATCCTCCTCTGAGAACGTGCCGAAGGGCTGGTGATTGCGGGCGATGTGGATGGCGGCCATGGGAAAATGATGAATGAAAAATGAAAAATGAAGAAGAATGAAAAGGCGCCAGGGCTGGTGACTTAGTCATTCGAGGCTACGGCCGAGAAGTCTGAAGATCAGCAGATCGAGGATGCCTGATCCGGGCGGATCGGCAGACAAAGTTCTAGAAGCGCTCTCTCTGCTGTTTAGGGAAGTATTTCATAATTCATCCCTCATCCTTTTCTCTATCCTTCTGCCTTGAGCTGGCGGTTCATCAGCGCTTTCATGGCCTCAGTGGGCGACTTGGTCCCCTGCAGCAGGGCATGAACCTCGTCGATGATCGGGGTTTCGACGCCGAGGCGGCGAGCCGAAGCGTGGGCGCTGGCGGCTGTCGGGACGCCCTCCGCCACCATGGCCATGGAGGAGGTGATACCGGAAAGCGTCTCGCCCTGCCCGAGGCGGAACCCGACCTGATGATTCCGGCTCCGCTCGCTGAAGCAGGTGACCATGAGGTCTCCTATCCCGCTGAGACCGCCGAAGGTTTCGCGTTCTCCTCCCATCGCCGTGCCGAGACGCATCATCTCCGCAAGGGACCGGGTGACGAGAGCCGCCTTGGCATTCTCACCGAGGCCGAGTCCGTCGGAGATGCCGGCCGCGATGGCGAAGACATTCTTAAGGGCCCCTCCAAGCTGGATCCCGCGAAGATCCCCACTTGAGTAGGCGCGGAAGCTTGTTCCCTCGAAAAGTGACTGAATCGCCTTCAGTGCATCGCGCTCACCGCAGCCAATCACACCGGCTGCGGGAATCCCCTTCGCGATTTCGCCAGCGAGATTGGGGCCCGAGAGCACGGCAATCGTGGCGCTGGGGAAACGGGCGGCGATCACCTCGCTCATGAGCAGACCCCGCTCTCGTTCGATTCCCTTGGTGCAGGAGACCAGTACGGGCTTTCGTGGCCCGGCGGTTTCGGCGATCCGGTCGGTCACCTCGGCGAGATGTTTCGAGGGGACGGCAACGAAGAGAATCTCCGAATCGAGACACCCGGCCAATTCCGGGGTTGGAAGGATCCTGTCGGGGAGCGTGATGCCGGGCAGGTATTTCACGTTGGCTCGCTCGCTTTGCATCACCCCGATGTGACGGGCATCGTGGCCCCAGAGGGGAACATTGATGCCGCGGCGGGCCATCAGGAGAGACAGGGCCGTGCCCCACCCGCCCGCACCGATGACAGCAACGGACGGGGTGCTCATTTCTTTTTGCGTTCGAAGCGGGATTCAGTCCCCGCGCGCAGGCGGGCAATATTCGACCGATGTCGCCAGACCGCCAGGAAACACATCGCGATCGAGACCACGAATGCCAGCCAGTCAGTGCGGTGGAGCAGGAAGAGGGCGCCGACAGCCGAGGGCAGGGCGATGGATGCAGCGATCGAGGCGACCGATACATAGCGCGTCGTCGTGAAGAGCAGTAACCAGACGCCCAGACAGAAGAGGAATGCCTGAGGGAAGAGCGCGACGATCACTCCTGCCGAAGTGGCGATCCCCTTGCCCCCCTTGAATCCCAGCCACACCGGAAAGCTGTGGCCGATGAGTGCACCAAGGGCGGCGAGCGCGCCGGGGGCGGAGGCCGGATCGATGGCTGCAAAAGCGCTCCAGATCAGGGCGAATTTCACGGGAAGCCATCCCTTCAGGAAGTCGAAGAGGAAGACCGCGTAGCCCCACTTCTTTCCGAGGACCCTCAGGGCGTTGGTGGCGCCGATGTTCCTACTGCCCTGCGTGCGGAGATCGATGCCGCAGATCTTGCCGGCGATGAATCCTGCCGGGATCGATCCGAGCAGATAGGAGGCAAGGGCAATCAGGAACCAAGGGTAAAGCGTGGGAAGCACCCTTGGATCTCATCAGCGCAGGCTTTCCCGACAAGCAAAAAGGAATGTGGGCTCCTCGCTGTTTTCAGTGGGCGGCACCGAGGCGAATCCCGAACATTTACAACAACGCCGAGTGCCGGTGGCACGGCGTAGCCTTAGGGGTTCAACTTTTGAAGGGCGGCTAGCCTCTCGTTGGTGAGGCGAATGAAAGCCTGACTCCGGATCAGGGGAAGCATACTCCCGCCTCGATAGACATCCCCCTCGGAGTTGATCTGCGCATCGCGGTACGCGCGCCACTTCAAGGAGGCCTCAACAAACAAAGCGAGTGCTTCTTTATCGAGGTCTTTCTTGATCCGTTCCTCCAGCCTGATGAGCTTCCGGTCCAGGTATTCAGCAATTTCGCCCGACTTCAGATTCATATCTGTCTGGGTGAACGCGGCATTCAGCGCAGCTTCTTTTCGTAACAATTCCTTATCAGAAGACGCAAGTACCGGTGTTCCGAGCAGAAGCAGGAACAGCATGCTGGGATATGGTTTCATCTTTTTTCAAACGTACCAGACAAGGCGTGCGTGATGGCCAGATTCGATTCTAAGGATGGCGGTCGTATGATGTTAGGGGTCTGTTACTCAAAGAAGCACTCTCGGATTTCCGAGATATATGACAGGGACGAAAGTCTCCGCAACACATCGCGCCAGTGAGGTTGGTTCGTCTGCCCGATGCAGAGTGCCTGACCTTTGGGGCAGGCAATGCGGCCCGAGGAGTTGGGGTGTATTTGCACGCTGGGGTCAATCCGCCGCACTTCCTGATAGAACCGATCGTCCGCACGCACGCAGAACTCATACGACACAGACACCAATCCGTCCGCCGGGCCGCGCAACCCATCGGGACGAATATCATCAAGTTGGAACTTGATCTTAGCTGCGGCGTGTCGTTCCCACGGCTTTTTATGAGGTTGGTCTTCACCGTCGGTCACTGCGGTGGCGAGGAAGAACATGATGGTGATGTTCAGCAAAGGGATGTTCATGGTGCTGGAATAACCTACGCCCCGAAGTGTCAGATCTGCAGAAGTAAGGTGGGGGATGATGTTTTCCGAATACTCGGGAGTGTTCTCCGCATGAGTGTCACCCATTCTTGGATTTCCGGATCATGTAAATCCCGAGTTGGATGAGAAATGAGAGGACGCATGCTGACTTCAGAGAAAGCAATGTCCGGACTGTGGCACGCTCCGGTTTGCATCTCTATGAAATCGCTGACACCAAGGAGCAGGAACGGAATGGATACACCAATCTGCCGTCCATAGAAGCCATGCGAAGAGATTGAATGCCTGATCGGGTTCCAGTCGGGTGATGAATTGCTGGAGGATGTCGGAGTCCATGCCGGTGAGAAAGCTGCACCAACAGCAGTAAAGGAACACTCGAACATCAAACTCTAATAGGATCCCCGCGTAGAATTCTCTGCGCTAGGGTCTGTTAAGACTAAAAGGCAGGTGGCGGTGCTAGGAGTTTTGCTGCCAGGCGAGGCGCATAAGAGAGGCAATACCCTTGCGGTCTTGACTCTCTTGGGCAACAAAGCATGGCGGCAAAAGAACGGCACCCTAAAGGCGAGGGT
>CANKJN010000037.1 GCA_947482345.1 Spartobacteria bacterium | reverse complement strand
GAATAAGGGTTAAAAGAAATGGAGTAAGAAAACTAAGGAACGCTCCACCAACAATCATGACAATACCAAAGACGGTCGCATCCCGCATGTGGAATGCAATACGCGCAACATAAAATGCCGATAGGAATATAACTGGTAAAAATGCCAGAACATGAAGAAGGGGCTTTTTCATTATTTCAGCGAACGTCGGAGATCAGCGAAGGTGAGAAGTTGATGAGACATTAGTTTTGAATCGACGAGCCTTTCGCTGCATCGACTTGCTAGAAAACCACCCCAACCTGCGCGCCGAGCACAAGGGCGTTCGGAATGGTTCCGGTGCCGCCGGGATTGATCACCCACTGTGCGTCAGGCTGGATGTAGGCGAATTTGGTCATGTTGATGCGGTAGCCCCACTCGTAGACGAGTTCGTAGGTGGCGTAGCCGCCGAGCGTGGCCTGATTGGCCTGGGCATAGTTAGAGCTGAAGTTCCCGTAGGCCACGCCGAAGATGGAGACATCCTGCGGACGAAAAGGAAGCAGTCCCGTGTAGACGAGTCCACCGTTGTACTGGAAGGGGACTTTGGCGGTGTTCTGCTGGGGGCAGAGGACGAAGGCACTCCATGCGGTGAGGCCCGTGTCCTTAAAGGGGTTCATCCGGTAGAGCATCTGGTCGAAGTGCCAGTAGAGGCCGTAGCCGCCGTTCTGCTTTTGCGTGGTGCCCCACTGCGGATAGCTGTAGGTGGAGTAGTAGCCACCCATCCAGTAGTGTCCGGGAAGGCCGTGAGGGATGGCATCGGAAGCTGGCGTGTTGAGATTTTTACCGTCGACGGTCGACTTGCCATCGGGTGACTTGGCCGGAGCGGAAGCGGCGGGCTTGAAGAAATCATGAGTCCAGCCGTACTGGCCGATCAGCATGAGTCCATCCCCGGGATTGAAGTTCCAGTTGAGGCCGTGCATCGAGGGACGCGAAACCTGAGGGGAGACCTGATAGACGCCGAGCATTGCCTCGGTCTCATGGGTGACCAATGCGCGCACCCTGGCCCCCCAGACGCCCCACGGATAGGTGGAGAACATCCCGTTGACCGGCAGCGACTGGGGATTCCCGTCGATGCCGTTGTTCATGTAGAGCCAGTAGAGCGGCGAGGAAGCGAACTCGTCGCCCGCGCTCATGCGCCCCAACTTGAAGCTGAAGCGGTCGTCGCAGAAGCGCTGGTTGTAGGCCAGGGAATAGAAGATCGCGGTGGAGCCCCCGTACACCTGCTGGACGGTGAACTGGTTGCCGATGTTCTGGGCGGAGAGGTTGCTTCCGTCGCGGTTAAGCATGATGACGCTGAGGGTGCCTCCCTTGTAGCCGAAGAGCGGTTGGGACTGAAACTCTAGGTCGAGTGTGAAGTTATCGCAGTAGGTCATCCCTTGGCTCTTGCCCCCGGTCACATTGCCCGCGATGTCGCTGGTGTAGTTGAAGGAAATATCGAGTCCCTTCCTCGCCAGGGTGTCACGGAGGCCGAACCAGTTCTGCAGCGCGTAATCAGACTGAAACCAGTCGCGGGTATTGACCCGGTTGCTGCGGTAGGGATCCCAGAAGCGCTGGGTCCCCCAGTCGAGTTCCGGAATCTGGTAGGGAATGTCGAAACGAAGATCCGCATCCGTGGACATGAAGGGCATTCGGGGAATGTGGAGATGCACCGACATTTTTCTGCGGGCCGGTGTTGCTGGAGTTGCCGGGGAGGCTGAAGGTTCCGCGGCGACCGAATCGGGAGCAGCGGTCGAGACGACGGTCGCCAGAAGGATGGGGAGGATCATGGTTCTGAGGGAGGGTTGGGGAGTGGAGTGGAAAAAGGAAAGCTGCTGAGGCCAACCAAGGGCAACCTGTTTTTTTTAGCCACTCGGAAGTGACGTCTGGTGACCTACGCCCTCCTCTTCTCAGCCATCAGCTTTCCACCCTCCAAAACCCACGCGACTCTCGATCTCCGCACCTATTCCCAATTGGAGTAGGGTTCGATCGCGCGGGCAGCATCCTCGGATCGGAGGAATCCAGCGCGTTCCTCCTGCGTGCCAAAAAGATAGAGCGCGTAGCCGCCGAATCCTCCGCCGCAGTATTTGCGGCCGAGGCATCCCGCAGCCTCGGGGAGTGGCGACATCCCTTCGCCGAGTTGGACGGCGTAGGAGGCGGCAATCCCCTTGCCAAGCGTGGTGACGTCACTCTTGAGAACACCCTCACGGGCAATGTGGCCCGCCTTGCCGATCGCCGCATAATCCCGTTTCTGATCCGCCATGGAGGGAGTGTCGTGCGATTTTCCGCTCCACCAGAGAGCCATCAGTCCGCGCAGCATGGCTCCGTCATTCTTGAACTCGAGCGAGGGTTTCTGACCGCTGCGCCAGACGCAGAGGCCGGTCTCGCGGATCACCGCCGGATCCTGCCAGCCGACTCCGAGATCGATCTCCTCCTCGACTCCCGTGTTCCCGTTCAGGAGAGCCCACGCGCCGCTGCCACCCAGTCCGGCATTGCGTTCGTAGCCCCAGTTCCGGAGCGAGACCTTGGGTTGGATGGCGCAGTTCACGATGAAATCGCCGGGTCGTGCATGGCGCGGCACATCGAGC
Organism: Spartobacteria bacterium; assembly: GCA_947482345.1. GTDB lineage: Bacteria > Verrucomicrobiota > Verrucomicrobiia > Chthoniobacterales > UBA6821 > UBA6821. The sequence continues at coordinate 20,110 of CANKJN010000037.1, read as the reverse complement.
CACCCCCCCGCAAAATCGACCCGCAGCGGGGCATCCTTGGGTGCGCGGATCCACTTCACCAACTGGGAGGTGGAGACCGGTTCATATTGGGGAGGGGTCTTGGGAAGGATAACATACTCCGCCCCGACCTCGGCGCAGAGGGACCGCTTGATAGCGCCATACTGGTCATCCTCGGTGACGGCGAGGACATCGGGTTTAAGACGGCGGAAGTCCTCAAGGAAATCGAGTCCGTGGTCGGAACCTTTTCCCACCACGACCTGATCGATCATTTCCATGGCCTCGAGGATCCCCTTCTTGTGTTCGTCGGGCAGGGAGGAACGGCGCTGCTTGTGGGCCCAGAGAACCTCCGATGAGGCGAAGGAGACTGTCAGGAAGTCGCCGAGTGCCTTCGCTTCGCGAAAAAACTGCACATGGCCCGCATGGATGATGTCGTAGCAACCGGAGACAAAGATGTGTCGCATACCCTCAACCATGTGTCTGTGGCTAGGTTGACTGCAAGCCAAGGGATGGGAAAATTGTTCTCTGGAATCAGCGGGTGGACCCATGAGGGGAAGAGGAAAGGATGAGGTCTGAAGAGCTCAGGTCACCAAGAAGTCGCTTCCCTCTCTTTAACCCGGAATCCGCATCAGGGCCCTGGGAACCGCTGATTGGATCGCGAGATGCTTGCGGATCAGATGGTTCAGGCCCTAGATTAAAAGTTCACCATGGCAGCGGAATCCTCCATCGGCATTTCAGCCCTCAAGCGCAACCGCACCGTCGTTGCGGCCTTTTGGGTTCTCGGCGCGATCGCCGTGGTCGAGGTCGTGCTCGCCGCGATTGCCCTTGCCCCGCGCATCGCTACCGGCATGCGCCCAGTTAACCAGACCTCAACCGCGGCTTCACCGGCAACCGCCCCTTTGCCACCGCCAACGGAAGAGAAAGTCGAACCGATCCCCGTTGCCCAGGTCTCACAACCCGACTCCAGACCTCAGGACCTGACCCCGTCTCCCGTGCGGGACGCTCTCGGAGAGAATGAAACGGCGCCCTCCTTCCGCCAACCTCAGTCCGAATCGAGAGTGAACGACAATCCCTCCCTTCAGATCCTCTACTCCAACATGAAAACCACCGAGGATGGATCGAAAGTCCTGAACATCGCGATCAAGTCGCGAATGCGGGAAAAGGTCGAAGTCCCGATGGTGAAGGTTCAGGTCTACTTCTACGATCAGGATGAGAACGGAGAGGTGATCCCGAGCAAGGCTCAGTTCATTCCCAAGTGGCTGAGCCTACCAGTTGACTGGCAGGAGGGAAAACCTGAAATCCTCGAGGTCCGTTACATCTCGGACTCCGCGGATCCCGGTCTCAGGTTTTATGGGTATGTGGTGGCAGTCTACTACAAGGGGGATCGTCAGGACTGCCGCTCGGACCCCCCGGTGCTCAGGAAAAAATTCGATCCGAAGTATTTCATCGGCCTGGACGAGACGTGAAAGAGGCCACCCTATCCCTTCCGAAGAGGGCTCTCCCTCCGTTCCTTGTTTTCTTTCTGGTTGCGGCGGCCATCCTGCTCCAAACGCGTCAGGCGCTTTCCCAGATCACGGTCGACCTCTCGATCAAGCGGACGATCTACATCGCCTACGAGCCCCTGCTGGCCACGGTCAGGATCACCAACCTCACCGGCAACCGCCTGCTTCTTGCCGATGTGGAGGGGAAGAAATGGTTCGGTTTCCAGATCCAGACACTCGACGGCCGCCCCATTCCCCCCATCGATCCGAACTATGAGATCGATCCGATCCAGGTCGGCCCCGGCGAATCGATCACCCGAACGGTCAATCTCACCCAACTCTATCCGATCAGCGACTTCGGCAGCTACCGCATCCGGGCCTCCGTCCATGCACCGGAACTTTCCGGCTACTTCAGCTCTCCGCCGCTGACCGTCGAGATCACGGAGGGACGGCTCCTCTGGCAACAGACGGTGGGGGTGCCAGGTCCGGCTGGCACCGAGAGCGGCACCAGAACCATCAGTCTTCTCTCGCACCGGCTTTCGGAGCGCACCGACCTCTACCTTCGCATCGAGGACAAGACCTCGGGAATCATCTACTGCACCCATCGGCTCGGTGACTTCATCTCCTATGGCAAGCCCGATATCCAGCTAGATGCCGGCAATACCATCCACGTCCTGCAGAACAATATCCCCCGTGAATTCATCTACTCCAAGGTGGGTCTCGACGGCAAAATTCTCGACCGGGTCACCCTGAGCGCACCCAAGGACCGCCCCCGGCTCGTCCGTACGCAGGACGGCACTGTCTCCGTGGCGGGGGGCTTCCCGTTCGATCCCAAGGCCACACCCACCCCTGGCCTGATTCCGAAGCTCTCCGAGCGCCCCGTTCCGATGCCAACGCCTGAACAGGCCCCCTCGCCCGCCGCCAAAGGGAAGGCCAAGCCCACCCCTTCTCCCAAGTCTCCGGGCATGGCAAAACCAAAACCCACACCGTCCCCCGTGAAGGTGGACTGATCGGGTCAGCCCCATGAGAGCTAGTGTGATTTCATCCCGCCCCCTTGACGATCGGTGAAATTCATCAATAAGTTTAAAGTCTTATGCACGAAGCATCCACAAGCCGACCCGGAGGTCATTTTCTCGCGGTTGCCGCCAGCGTCATCACGCTGCTGCTTTCTGCCTGCGCCTCCTACGACGGTCGGCTGAATTCCTCGACCACCCGGTATCTCGGCAACGACGGGACCATCGTGACCAAGACCTCCACGGCCTCCCTTGCCGACAGGATCTCCTATTGGGCAGGGGAATGCTCCAAGGGTCCCTCCACGATCGTCATCGATATCAGCGACCAGAAACTCTACTACTACAAGGGAGGCAAGTTGGTCGGTATCTCGGCCGTCTCCACTGGCCGCGAAGGGCATGACTCCCCCGTTGGCAATTTCAAGGTTCGCAAGAAAGAGAAGGAACATGCCTCCAATCTCTATGGAGATTTCGTGGATGCCTCCGGCACCGTGGTCGTCAAGAATGTGGATGCCAAGAAGGACAAGCCGCCCGCAGGAACCCATTTCCAAGGTTCCTCGATGCCATGGTTCATGGAGTTTGCCAACGGGGTCGGCATGCACACCGGATTCCTGCCGGGAGTCCCCGACTCCCACGGCTGCATCCGACTCCCCGACCGCATGGCCAAAACCTTCTACGAAGTCACCCCGATGGGAACTCCCGTCACCGTCCAGCCCTAGGGCTGTTTCAATTGGATGATGGCCACAGTGCGTGGCCGCCCCTTTTCTAAAAAAACTCCGGCATTCGAATGGATGCCGTTTCCCCCTTCATCATTCATCATTCAAAATTCATCCTTTTCTCCCCATGCCCTTCTCCCCCCTAACCATTCCCGTTGCACTTCAGGACTCACCGTATGAGATCCTGACCGGTGAGGGACTGCTAGGGCAGGTCGGGGAGTTTGCCACCAAGGTCATCAAACCATGCCGCAGCGTCGTCATCACCGACGACAGGGTCGGCCCTCTCCACGCTGAAAGACTCCTGACCTCCCTCAGCAAGGCGGGATTCGAAACACATCTCCTCAGCGTCCCGGCCGGTGAAGCTTCCAAGTCGATGGAGGTTGCGGCGGGCCTCTGCGACCGATTGATCGAACTGGGCCTCGATAGGAAAAGCGCCGTTTTTGCACTCGGCGGCGGCGTCATCGGCGACTTGGCCGGCTTCGTCGCTTCCATTCATTACCGAGGCATTCCCGTCATCCAGATTCCGACAACCGTTGTCGCCCAGGTCGACAGCTCCGTCGGCGGCAAGACCGGAGTGAACAGCCCGCTTGGCAAGAACCTCATCGGCACCTTCCACCAGCCCCGCTTGGTCGTGGCTGACACCTCCCTGCTTGCAACTCTTCCGGAACGCATCTTCCGCGAAGGACTGGCTGAAGTCATCAAGCATGCCGTCATCGCCGATGCCGCAATGCTTGATGAACTCCCTCCCAAGGATGGTTCCAAGGAAGCGAACCTGCCCTCACTCATCGCCCGGAATGTCGGGATCAAAGCACGGATCGTCGCGGAGGATGAGTTTGAAACCAAGGGAACCCGAGCCCTTCTCAACTTCGGACACACCATTGGTCATGCCGTCGAGTCGGTCGCCGGATACGGTAGCCTCTCCCACGGCGAGTGCGTGGCGATCGGCATGATCGCGGCCCTTGACCTCTCCGTCCGCCTTGCAGGACTACCTCAAGAGCAGGCCGACCGCGTGAAGGGTGTCATCACCGCATGCGGCCTTCCCTGCTCCATTCCTGCAACTCTCCCCGACAAAGAAATCCTCGCCGCGCTTGGGCGTGATAAGAAATTCGATGCCGGCGCCATCCGCTTCGTGCTTACCAAGGAACTCGGCTCCGCCTTCCTCAGCGACAAGGTCACGCTCGATGATGTGACAGCCGCTATCCAAGGATTGAGGACTTAGAAATTTTGGCGCCTCGCTGTTTACAGTGGGCTGATTGAAGGATGATGTTTCCACGCAACGGGCGCAAAGGTCGCCAAGGTTGGATTAAAGAGTAGCGCCCGATGGAGCGGAGGAGGGCGGAAAGCTGAACCAAGCACCTGGGTAGGTGTGCGGTAGATCAACGCGAATGCGGGACCCACGGGGCGGTACCGCTTTGCGATCGTTGCGTCCTTTGCGTGAAACTCATTCCGTGTCTTTTCCGGAACATTTCCCCACTCCCAATAGCGAAGAGCCGAAACTTTTTACCCTCTCGCCACTGTCACTGCGCAGACTTCAGCCGCTCCGGCCTCAATCAGGACGGCGGCGCAGGCATCAAGGGTGGATCCGGTCGTGCTGACATCATCCACCAGCAGCAGGCATGCGTCGGGCGGAAATTCCTTCCCCTTGGCAAGGTCAAAGGCCCCTTCCAGGTTCTTCATCCTGGCGGCACGGTCAAATCCCGCCTGAGGCGCCGTGGGACGGGTGCGCTTCAGATACTCCCTCACCGGGATACCGAGCCGTTTCCCCAGATGGGCCGCCAGAAGCACCGACTGATTGAATTCACGCTCCCGCTCGCGGAGTGAGTGCAGGGGAACCGGCACGATCGCGTCGAAATGCTTCCCATTGATCCTGGGATCATCAAGCGCCGCTTTCAGCAGGGGGGCCAGCGTATGAATCAGCGACTGGTCGCGTCCATACTTGAAGCGCTGGACCAACTCCCGGACGAGCCCTTCGTAACGGCACGCCGCGACGATCACCGAGAGATGCCAGCGACGCCCCTCGCAGTTGGGACACATCAGCATGCCCGTCATCGTGTGGGAGCAGACCGGGCAGCAGTTCCCGGGTGACGGCACAATCCCCGTTCTGCAATCCGTGCAGAGCGTCTCCATGTCGGAGGTGCTCACCGGGCCGTCCTGAAAGATCATGCAACCGCAGGCGGCGCAGTGCGGCGGGTAAAGGATGTCCAGAATGCCTCCTCCCAACGCCCCCAAGCAACGACGCGCACTTCCAGCAAGCCCCCCGGAGATCATTCCCTGTCTACCTCCAGTCGCTTTCCGGCGGCATGGGGCGCTTCCGAAGCAGAACCAAAGCCAGAAAGCCGGCCAGCAATAGAGCGGCCAACGGCAGGAGTCCCACCGGCACGGCGCCGCTGCACTGGGCAGGACCGATGAAGGGAAGCAGAGCATCCGGTGGAACCAAGCGGAAGGATGCAGCCTTATTGAAGAGCTGCTGACCAAGGATAAAAATCGCATGGAGACCAATCGCGGCATGAAGCGACCCAGTGCGCAGCACAAGCCATCCGAGGATGAGTCCGGCAATGAAGAGAGTCGTGAAACCAAGCGCCAGCATGGGAAGAGAAGGCATGGCGGCACCCGCCGCAGCCAGCGCTGCAAGACCGCTCCACCAGTGAACTGGAAGAGGAGCGGAGGATCCGTGCGGAAGATTCAGGAAATGCACAGCCGCGAAAATGATCGCGGAAACGGTGACGGCGACCGAAGGAATGGTGACCCGCCGCAGGAAGCCTAGCAGCACCCCCCGGAAGAGGAACTCCTCAAGGACCGAGACCACGACAGCGGTGGCCACGATTCCGGGAAGGGCACGAAGCAATCCTGAAAACCATCCCGTATTTGCCACGAAGGCGCCCGAAAGGAGCAGGATCGGCAGCAGGAGAGCCATGCAGAGCAATCCGGAGGCGATGCCTGTTCCGAGATCCTTCCAAGGTCGGGGATTGCGGATCAGACCGAACTCACCCAGCGAGCGGATACGCAGCGAACGCAGAAGAGGGAAAAGCAGGATGAACGCCGAGACCTGCAGGCTACGTGAGAGATAACGATGGAAGGGCATTCCCTGAACCTGTCCGGCCAACCCATGGAACAGGTCGGGGGGAAGAAAGTGGATCAGATGCCAAGCCTGGGGCGCGGCCAACGCTCCTGAAAGGAGAAGGGCGAACAGGTAGAGAAAGATCTTCCCGAGGGGACTCACGCAGGGGAAACTAACACCATAAGCCATGAGAGGAAACCATGAATGGACGGTCCGCGACGAGGATGGTGTGAAACGCGAACTCCGGGTCATCAAGGAAGCGGGACTTTTCCGCTTCCAGAGCAAGCGTGCCGACGAGGAACGCTGGACCTACTTCGATAACAAGAAGACCAAGCCGCCCTCGGCCGATGTCGAGGGACTCATCGATGTGCTCGAGAGGAAATACCAGCGCAAACGTGCTCCCTACAGCGACCTCCTCCTGGCGAAGAAAATGCTGTCCGATTTACCGAGGTAAGTCGGGAGGCGTTTAAACCCGAACTCCAAAGATAAAAGAGATGCAACCTGCGGAAGGGAAGATCCGGGATCCTCTCCGGCGTGGAGAACGCGCGCCTTGCGCATGGGTCCATTGCCAAAGTCTTTCCAGAGCCTCCAGCCCATCTTCACGTTGGCATTCTCCAAGGTGATCTTGCCATTCAAACCGAGATCGACAAATACTTCGCTCCCGCAAAGTGAGCACCCTATCCGTCGAACGTGATCCCTGAAATCCTCGGTAAATACAGGGCCATTTTCTCCATCGGCCTGCAGAATACCTTTGTCTACCGCTGGAATTTCCTGCTTCGCTCCCTCTTTGCCCTGATCCCGCTCTTCGGGACTGTCTTCGTCTGGAGGGCCATCTTCGACGGCACCTCGGGATCGATTGCGGGATACGACTTCAGCGAGATGGTCTTCTACTTCCTGATTGTCCTGCTGGTCGACAACCTGATCACCCCCACGGAGGACGAGTGGCAGATCGCGGCGGAGATCCGTGAAGGCCAGCTCAGCTCCTTCCTGCTCAAGCCGTTTGATTTCCTTGCCTACCGATCCTGCATCTTTGTCGGCTCAAGGCTGCTCTACACCGCCGTCACCCTGCTCCCCGTGATCGGCGTCTTTTGGTGGTACGGGCAATATCTGCAGTGGCCGGCTCATGCCTCCACTTGGATCTGGTTCATTGTCAGCCTCGTCATGGCCGGCGCCATCCAGTTCCTGATCGCCTACTCGCTCGCGATGCTCGCCTTCTGGATCCTCGAGATCTCGACCGTCGTCTTCATCCTCTACTCGTTCGAATACTTCCTCAGCGGCAAGCTCTTCCCGCTCGATACCGTCCCGGGAGTTGCCGGAACGGTGTTGCGGCTGCTTCCCTTTCCCTACGAGCTCTACTTCCCCGTGGCGGTCCTGATGGAGAAAATCCAGGGCCCCCAGCTCTGGAGCGGCCTGACGATTCAGTCAATCTGGGTGCTACTCTGCTTCCTTCTCGCCCGAGGACTCTGGAGTGCGGGTATTCGCCGCTACGAGGCGGTTGGCATTTAGGAATCCACCCCAACCCGTCCGCTCGGGAAGATGGTCGTTGATGATACGAACCATCGCGCCGGTGCTGACGCGATCGCAGAGCGTGGCGACATCCTTGGAGCGCATCCGGATGCAACCGTAGCTGGCAGGCCGCCCCAGGGCACTCTCCTGCGGGGTCCCGTGGATGTAGATCCCGCGGCCGAAGGCGTTCCTGTTTCCGGCTTCCGTCCCGTCCAGCCAGAGGATCCGCGTGACGATGGGATCCCGGCCCGGGGCGTTCGGCTTGAGAACCTCGCCGGTCGGCCTGCGCGAGCGGAAGACGGCTCCCAGCGGCTGGCCCATGCCGATCTTCATGCGGACGAAAAATTTGCCAAGCGGCGTGGCATAACTCCCCAACCGGTCGCCGATGCCGAATTTGGAGGTGGAGACCGGATAGAGGGCCTCGACCTTCCCATCCGTCTTCAGGAGCAACTGCTGATCCTTCACGCTGACAATGATCTCGTGCCGGGAGTCACCCTTTGTCGAAGGTGTGTCGGCACCGATCTCCGCGCGAAGAGTCGCCAGCAGAAGCGGGGTGAAGAGTGAAAGAAGGGTAATTCGGATGATAAACGGCATCTAACCCATAAGCTGGCCTTATAAGACCACCCCGTCAACCCACAGTCTTCAGAGCATCGGATGCGCCACCCCGGGAAGTGCCTCGTTCTTCAGGGATCCCTCGGTGATCACGACATGGGCTCCTTTGCCGACCAATTCGTAAAGATCGGCCACATCGCGTGAGCGCATCCTGATGCAACCGTAGCTGGCAGGCGTCCCGACCATCGCCTCCTGAGGCGTCCCGTGAATGTAGATGCAGCGACTGAAAGCGTTCCGGTTATGAGGCTCCAACCCGTCCAGCCAGAGAATGCGCGTCACGATCGGATCACGTCCCGGAGCGTCCGGCGCAAGAACCTCCCCCGTCGGTCGGCGTGATTTGAAAACACTCCCGAGCGGGGCACCCGTGCCGATTTTCTTTCGCACGCAGAGATGGCCGAGTGGCGTGGCATAACTCCCTTCGTGGTCCCCCGTGCCGAACTTGGAAGTTGAGACAGGATAGACGGCAGTCGGCTTGCCATCGGTCAGCACCAGCAGCTTCTGATCGGGAACGCTGATGATCAAGCGGTGGCGGGTATCGGCACAGCCGGCCAGCAGGAGAATGAACGCTCCCGAAATCCATACCAGGGCGCGGTATTTCATGCTCGTCTAACGAAGAGACTCCGCCACCTCGGCGGCGAAATAGGTCAGGATCATGTCGGCACCAGCGCGCTTGATGGCCAGCAACGACTCGTCACGGGTTGCCTTGTAATCGAGCCAACCGAGACGCGCAGCGGCATGGATCTGGGCGTATTCGCCGGAGACCTGGTAAGCCGCAACGGGAAGCAGGGTCGACTCCCTCACGGCACGGATCACGTCGAGATAGGGGCCGGCGGGTTTCACCATCACCATGTCGGCACCCTCCGCCTCGTCGAGCCTCACCTCAAGCAGGGCCTCGCGGAGGTTGGCCGGATCCATCTGGTAGCCGCGCTTGTCGAGGGGGGCCGTGACCGTGCCACTCTTCACCGCATCGCGGAAGGGGCCGTAATAAGCGGAAGCATACTTGGCGGAATAGGCCAGGATTCCGGCCTCGAGGCGGCCACTCAGGTCCAATGCGGCGCGAATGGCCTTCACCCGGCCGTCCATCATGTCGGAAGGGGCGACGATGTCAGCACCGGCTTCCGCCTGAGCCACGGCCAACTTGCAGAGAGCCTCCACGGTACGGTCGTTCTCCACGCCGCCGCGGGCATCGAGCAAACCGTCGTGACCGTGGTCCGTGTAGGGATCGAGCGCCACATCGGTGATCACGGTGAGGCCGGGAGCGGCAGCCTTGATAGCCCGGATCGCCGCGTAGAGGACATTGCCGGGATCGCAGGCATGGGAACCGATCGCATCCTTCTTCCCTTGTTCAATGCAGGGGAAGATCGCCACGGCGGGAATTCCGAGATCGCTGATGCGCCGGCACTCCTCTGAGAGCGAGGCCACCGTGTGACGCACCACCCCGGGCATCGATTCCACGGGATCCACAGTTCCCTCACCCGCTTTCACGAAGAGCGGTTGGATCAAATCCTCCGGCCGCAAGGAAGTCTCACGGACAAGGGAGCGAATGGCAGGAGTGGCACGATTGCGGCGCATCCTGCGAAGAAGATCCAATCCAGTTGGCATGCTAGTCATCTCCTCAATCTTTCCTCGGAACATGGCAAGGTCAATAAAAGGGTTCTCGGCGTGTTTCAGACTCTTTGCTGACGGCGTGGTGGCCGATTGGAAGAGCGAGATGATCGGCGTTGGGAATGTTCCCTTACGGGAAGAGATTCTCAAGCCGATCGAAGTGATCCGGGAGCCGAATCGGATCCTAGATCAGCAAAGGTAGGGAATTTCTTCTGAAAAAGATGAAAGGTGTTGACTTGGATTAAAACATATCATCAAATACGAATATGTTGATTCATTCAATAATGCTGAGGCTAATCTGTTTCTGTGGGTTGATTTTGTTGGCGGTAATCAATGTGCCCGCTGCAGTCATTATGGGCCAGGAACCGATCACTGTGAATCTGGGATCCGGGGCAAATGTCTCTTATCTGGCGTTCAATGAATCGACCCTGAGTCCTGCGCCAATCATCTATGCGTGGCGATACGATGGACCAACAAACTCATCGGGTAATCCCTGGTCTGGAACTGATTTGCTGGAAGGTGTCATCAAGGAATCGGCTTCCACATCCTATGCATTGGGGTACACGACCGGTGTCTACGGTCTGATAACCACCTTTTCCATCGGTTCATATTCTTCAACTATCAATCCTCTTGCGAGCCCTGTCTGGGCTTACTGGATCATGGGTGGAAGCGAGTATGTTCCATACGGGGATAACGGCGATTTCTCTTTCAATGCCTCTCCGTTAAACTGGGTGGTTTCGCCGGCAAATTATGACACACGCTGGCTGCAAAACGGTTCCTACGATGGGTGGACACTCAGCCCTTTTTCCTATACTGGAGCCCCTGGCGATACTAGTTACTACACAGATGTAAATGGGATCGTTCAGCCGGTGACATTCGGCACGTACAGTGGAGAACCACCTCTTTCAATACCCGAACCATCGTCGCTTGCTCTACTTGCTTCGGCTGCGGGAGGGATGTTTCTTTACCTTCGTTGGAGCAGGGGGAAGCGGTTATGAAGCCGAGTTGTGGTGCCTTCACCCTCACTGAGTTGCTTGTCACGATATCGATCGTGGCTGTGTTGGGGGTCATCCTGATCCCTGCGGCGCAAAGCGTTTTTGCCTCCTCGACCGGGGCAACGAGCGCCCATTGCATCGCACAGCTCAATGCCGCCGCGCAATCCTATCTGGCCGAGAACAACATGACCTTCTGGCCTTACAGGGTCAGCACGAACGGAGGCACCCAGTGGTGGTTCGGTTTCGAATCGCAGCAAAGCCTTCGTTCCGCGGAGGGGAAGCGTTGGCTCGATCTCAATCAAGGCCCGCTTGGCCCTTACATTGCGGCATCCGGGGGAATGTCCAAGGACCCTTCGTTTGCGCGCGCCGGGAACACGTTCAAGCCGAAATACGGCTCCACTCATTTCGCCTACGGTTACAATCTTCTCCTTCAGGGCAGATCGTCGCTCGCCCTGAGCAGTCCGGGGAAGACCCCTGTCTTCGCCACCTGCGCCCAGGTGAACACCTTCCAAGCTCCCGCCTCCGCAAGAAGGCCGATGGTGGAGGAGTTCTACTATTTCAACTCCACCGAGAGAACCGTCCACTTTCGCGTGGGGGGGCAGGCGATGGTGGGGTATGCTGACGGCTCGGCGGGATATCTTCCGATGATGGCCGGAACGCTTGATTCCCGGATGCCCGGTGCCAATATCGGCCGACTCGAACCCGCCCTTATCACTCCTCAATAGATGAACTCCAACCAACTCTCCTCACGCTCGGCGATCATGGCCGTGATCCTGCTCTTTGCCGGCCTCTTCTTCCGGGTGTTCCGAGTCGAGGTGGCTCCGAACACCCTTCTGAACTTCTCGCCGCTCATGGCGGCGGCCCTCTGCGGTGCGGTGTTCATCCCGGGATGGCTGGGGTTGGTTGTTCCTGTCGTGGCTTTGCTGGTTTCCGATGCCGCGCTGAATTCCCATTATGGAGAGCCTGTGATTTCCCCGCAGCTTCTCTGGACGCTGCCGTGCTATCTGATCGCGGTCGGGATCGGTTGGTTGCTCAGGGAACAAAGAGAGCGCCGCGCCGGGCTTTGGCCGATTCTCGGCGGCACCTTGCTCTCCTCGGTGATCTTTTACTTAGTGACCAACACGGGCAGTTGGCTCGGCTTCACCGCCTATCCTCAGAACCTTGCCGGATGGGTGCAGGCTCTCACCACTGGTCTGCCCGGCTATCCGCCGACCTGGACATTCTTCCGCAACAGCCTGATCAGCGACCTCCTCTTTGCGGCTTTCTTTGTCGCGGTGGAACGCTCCATCGCGCCTTCCCTGCAACCCGCCAAGGCGAGGGCCTGAAAATGTCAGCGACCGGCGAGCCAACGCAGCGCGGGTCCGAGGCGCTTCCGCCACGATGCGGGATCGTGCGAGCCTCCCTGTGCGCGGGTGACACGGAACTCCCTGTCGTCCTTCCACCCCTTCGCGCGAAGGATCGCCCCGAGGTCGCGGTGGTACGGCTCGTAGCATTCGTCGAGCCCGACGGTGCCGTAGTCGAGGTGGATTTTGATTCCCTCGGGAATGGATTGCCGCCCTTCGAGGTCCCTCAGTATCGGGGAATGGATCGGCGGTGCCCCCTCGGTTCCCTCGAACGAGGTCGAGAGGCAGGCGGCCGCGCCGAAGAGGCCGGGATGATCGAGAACAGCCCGAAGGGCCGTGACGGCATCGTGCCCTGCGCCGCAGATCCATCGTGCCGCAGGAGATTCAAGCACACGGTATCGGGCAGCGATCCCGTGAAGCAGTTTCGCAGGATCCGCTTCTTCCCCTCCCTCCGCGGTGACGAGAATCATTTCCGGAAGGATTCCCTCCGCATGGAGCCGGTCGGCCCATTCCTTCGCATCCAGGGAGTGCGTGAGCGCCAGCAGCAGCGGATAACGTCGCGCCCCATCGGTCGCATGGGCTTCGGGAAGTTCCGCCCGCAGATTCACCCCGTCAAATTCGAATCGTTCCGTCATATGTTCCTTCATATCCGACCCGTAACAGGCGGCGCCGACTTCTCCAATCACTGATCATCATGCCGACCATGCTCCCTTCCCACGAATCCGAAGCCGCCCTGCAGGAACTCTTCACCCGCCGCATCGCCCTGCTCGATGGAGCGATGGGGACGATGATCCAGCGACACCCGCTGACGGAGGCCGACTTCCGCGGCGAGCGGTTCAAGGATCACGGCCACGATCTCAAGGGGAACAACGATCTCCTCTCCATCACCCGCCCCGACATTATCAAGGGGATCCACCGCGCCTACTTCGAGGCGGGAAGCGACATCGTCGAGACCAATACCTTCAGCACGACCACGGTCTCTCAGGCCGACTACGCGCTCGAGGATGCCGTCCGCGAGATCAACCTAGCCGGGGCGAAGGTTGCCAGGGAAGCGGCGGAGGAATTCATGGCTGCCAATCCCGGCCGTCGCGTCTTTGTGGCCGGATCGGTGGGGCCCACCAACCGCACCGCATCCATGTCACCGGATGTGAACAATCCCGGCTACCGCGCCGTCACCTTCGACGGCTTGGTCGTTTCCTATTCAGAGCAGATCGAGGCATTGCTGGATGGCGGGGTCGATCTCTTGCTGCTGGAGACCGTCTTCGACACGCTGAATCTCAAGGCGGCCATCTTCGCCTGCGAGGAGGTCTTCGAGAAGCGCGGCATGCGCTGGCCCATCATCCTCTCGGTGACCATCACCGATGCCTCGGGCCGCACCCTCTCGGGCCAGACCGTGGAGGCATTCTGGAACTCCGTACGCCACTCCAAGCCGCTGGCTGTCGGTATCAACTGTGCGCTCGGCGCGGCCGAGATGCGTCCTTACATCGAGGAGCTTTCGCACATCGCCGACTGTTACATCAGCTGCTACCCCAATGCCGGCCTGCCCAACGCTTTCGGCGGCTACGACCAGTCGGCCTCCGAGATGGCGGCTCTCGTGGCCGACTTCGCCTCCGAGGGGTGGATCAATGTGGTCGGGGGTTGCTGCGGTTCCACACCCGAGCATATCGCCGCGATCGCCGAGGCCGTACGCCCCCATCCTCCGCGTAAGCCTTCCACTCCTTCGCCCGCAACCCGCCTGAGCGGACTCGAGGCGCTCACGATCGAGAAGGGAAGTTCCTTCATGATGGTCGGTGAGCGGACGAATGTCACCGGTTCGCCAAGGTTCTCGAAGCTCATCATTGCCGGGGACTACGAGACCGCCCTCTCGGTGGCGCGCCAACAGGTCGAGAGCGGCGCGAACATCCTGGATGTGAACGTCGACGAAGGGATGCTCGACAGCGAGGCGGTGATGGAGACCTTCCTGAACCTGCTCGCCGCGGATCCCGAGATCAGCCGCGTGCCGATCATGATCGACAGCTCCAAGTGGTCGGTTCTTGAGCGTGGAGTCAAGTGCCTCCAGGGCAAGTGCGTCCTCAACTCCATCAGCCTGAAGGATGGGGAGGAGACCTTCCTGAAGCGTGCCCGCCTCGCCCAGCGCTACGGAGCCGCGGTGATCGTCATGGCCTTCGACGAGGAGGGGCAGGCCGCCACCAAGGAGGACAAGGTTCGCATCTGCACCAGGGCCTACCGCCTTCTGGTGGACAAGATCGGATTCGATCCCGAGGACATCATCTTCGATCCGAACATCCTCACCGTCGCCACCGGCATCGAGGAGCACAACAACTACGCCGTCGATTTCATCGAGGCGGTGCGTGAGATCAAGCAGACCCTTCCCGGTGCCAAGACCAGCGGCGGTCTCTCGAATATCTCCTTCTCCTTCCGCGGCAACAACCCGGTGCGCGAGGCCATGCACTCAGCCTTCCTCTATCATGCGATCAAGGCCGGTCTCGACATGGCGATCGTCAACGCAGGCATGCTCGAGGTCTACGAGGAGATCGAGCCGGAGTTGCTGGAGAAGGTCGAGGATGTCCTCCTGAACCGCCGCCCCGACGCCACCGAGCGTTTGGTCGATTTCGCGGAGGCCCTCAAGTCCGCTGGTGACGGTCATGCCAAGGAGCAGAAGGCCGAACAGGCCTGGAGAGGCGGCACCGTCGAGGAGCGTCTCCAGCACGCCCTGATCAAGGGGATCGTCGACTTCATCGACGCGGACACCGAGGAGGCCCGGGTGAAGCTGGGGCGTCCGCTTCTTGTCATCGAGGGGCCGCTCATGGACGGCATGCGCGTTGTTGGGGATCTTTTCGGAGCCGGCAAGATGTTCCTACCTCAGGTGGTCAAGAGCGCCCGCGTCATGAAGAAGGCCGTCGCCTACCTCACCCCCTTCATGGAGGAGGAGAAAGCAGCCGCGGCCGACACCTCCTCCGCCTCGAAGATCCTCATGGCCACGGTCAAGGGGGATGTCCACGACATCGGCAAGAACATCGTCGGCGTCGTGCTTGCCTGCAACGGCTACGAGGTCGTCGATCTCGGCGTCATGGTCGCATGCGACAAGATTCTGGCGGGAGCCAAGGAGCATCGGGTCGACATCATCGGCCTGAGCGGACTGATCACTCCCTCGCTCGACGAGATGGTCCATGTGGCCCGCGAGATGAAGCGCGGCGGATTCGACATTCCGCTCCTGATCGGAGGGGCCACCACCAGCCGCGCCCACACGGCCGTCAAGATTGCTCCAGAGTATCCGGGCGCCGTCGTCCATGTCCTCGATGCCTCCCGTGTCGTCGGCGTGGCCTCAGACCTCCTCTCCGAGGAGAGGAAGGATGCCTATCGTGCCGAAGTCGAGCAACAGCACGCGCGTCTGCGTGAGGAACATGCGGGAAAGAAGGCGAAGGGCGATCTTCTCCCTCTGGAGATTGCCCGCGGGAACGCCCTGCCGATTGACTGGGCCAAGGCCGATCTGGCCGTGCCCGGGAAGACCGGCGTGCTGACCTATGATGAGATCCCGCTTGCCGAACTTGTGGAATACTTCGACTGGTCTCCCTTCTTTGCCGCATGGGAGATGCGCGGTCGCTATCCCGGACTACTGAGTGATCCCGAGATCGGGGCCCAGGCAACGGAGCTTCACAACGATGCGCTGAAGGTGCTGGAGAAGATCGTGGCCGAAAAACGCTTCCGCGTCCGCGGAGTCTGCGGCTTCTGGCCAGCCAACCGCGTCGGCGACGACGTGGAGATCTACGCCGATGAGCAACGCACTTCAGTGATCGGTTATTTCCGGATGCTCCGCCAGCAGAACAAGAAGCCCGAGGGGCAGCCGAATTACTCGCTGGCCGACTTCATCGCGCCGCGCGACTCCGGACGCATCGACCATATCGGGGGATTCGCCGTCACGGCGGGTCCCGAGGTCGGCGAGTATGCGGAGTCCTTCGAGAAGAACCACGACGACTACACGGCGCTGCTGGTGAAGGCGCTCGGAGACCGCTTTGCCGAGGCCGCCGCCGAGTGGCTCCACAAGCAGGCTCGCGATCTCTGGGGCTTCGGCTCCACCGAGAACCTGACCAAGGAGGAATTCATCCGCGAGAAATACCGCGGCATCCGTCCCGCCGCCGGCTATCCCGCAGGTCCTGACCATACCGAGAAATGGGAACTCTTCCGCCTGCTCGACGCCACCAAGCACACCGGGATCACACTCACCGAAAGCCTCGCGATGAATCCCGCCAGCTCCGTCTCGGGATTGTATTTCGCGGCTCCCGAATCACGCTACTTTGCCGTCGGCAAGCTCGGTCGCGACCAGATCGAGGATTATGCGAAGCGCAAGGGGATGCCCGTTGCGGAAGTGGAGAAGTGGCTGGGGCCTTATCTCCAATATGATCCTGATAGCGAACTTACGGGAGTTTGTATGCCCGGCGTCCTCAACTCTTAGGGGAGGCTTGTTCTTTTAGCGCGGAGGTTTGTTGCTGCTCGGTCGGCGTAGGATTTGTCTGCCGATCGTCCCCGATCAGGCATCCTCGGATCTTTCTGATCCTCGGACTTCTCGTCCTATGCCTCGAGTGACATCGACGAAGGAGAGGCAAGCAAAGCCGCGTTCCCACGCGCCTTTTCTACAGCTTCGCTCGCGCGCCTGCCTCCGCATCTAAAACTCCTGCGCCTTTAGACCGAAATACTGCTTAAACGCCTAGCTCTCCAAACGGCAGCTTCTTTGAAGCGGAGCTGGACAAGCTCGACCACTGGGAAGAGGACCGCGGGGCTTCACTGAAGATCCACTTGCGGGACCTAGAGGAGGAGATTTGTCTCTGTAAACACGCCGCTCGAGTCGCCAAGAACCTTCCTGAGAAGCTCGAGCTGGAGAAGAAAAGGCGGTCTCTGGAGACCAAGCGCGACGAGGCTTGGAAGGAAGACGAGTCTGCCGCCAGCGAGATTGAGAAGAAGAAGGACTCGCTCATCGACGAGGTTGAGAAGAAACTCCGTCAGAATTTGAATCAGTAACCTCTCTTCTACATCCGATGGAGGTTGGTATGATCTACCCCCATGAAATACACCTCGCCCAGAGCGAGTTCTATTTTACAGATGAGCTTTTCTGTGAAATAAGAATCTATCTAAGATCCCCATCCTTCATTCCAAGTGAATACGCCTGAACCCCCTCCTTCCACATTCAGGGCTGGGCGCTTCATTTCCCAGCCGCAGGGCTTTCGAGCCTTTATTCCGGCTTCCTTACCTCCTGAGCCTCCTATCCAGCGGGATGATGAGCTCGATGCCCTACTTTCTGAGGCGGATCGCTGTCTTGGTCGGCTCGATGGGGTTGCTTCAACCTTACCCAATCCTGACTTCTTCGTGGCGATGTATGTACGCTACGAGGCTGTGCTTAGCTCTCAGATTGAGGATACGCAGAGCACGCTGGAGGACATCTTGGGTTTTGAATCTGATCCCAAGGCCAACCATCCAAAGGATGTTGAGGAGATCGTCAATTACATCGCGGCGATGAACTTCGGCCTCGATCGCCTGAAGGAGTTTCCGCTCTCGCTTCGAGTGATCAAGGAGATCCACGAGCGTCTCATGCGCGGGGTCCGTGGAGGACACTGCGAACCGGGAGAGTTGCGCCGATCACAGAACTGGATCGGTCCCCGTGGATGCACCCTAGCACAGGCCACCTTCATTCCTCCACCTGTTGCGGAGATGAGGGAAGCCATGGGGCAGCTGGAGCTATTTCTGCATAACACGGCACCGATGCCAGTACTCATCTTCTGTGCCTTGGCTCATGCGCAGTTTGAGACCATTCATCCTTTTCTGGATGGAAACGGCCGTATCGGTCGTTTACTCATTACGTTCTTGCTTTGCCAGCGTGGCGTCCTACGCCTGCCATTGCTATACCTTAGCCACTACCTCAAGCAGCATCGGGCCGAATACTACGACCGTCTCATGGCGATCAGGACAAGCGGTCATTGGGAGGCATGGGTGAAGTTCTTCCTGCGTGGAGTTGTTGAGGTCAGCAATGACGCCACCGCTACCGCCAGAAAGATTCTTCAGCTTCGCGAGGATTCCCGTGCCCGAATCTTGAAAAAGACTGGAAACTCCGTACTGGCCTTACAACTGCTCGACCTACTCTTCCACCACCCGATTGCGAACATCAAATTCGCCGCCGAGAAAATCGACTGCTCCTATGGCAAGGCTGCCCAGCTTATGGAGTCCTTTGCGGTGGAACCTCTCTCTCTCGTGCATGAGACCACCGGCTTCAAGCGCAACCGCCGTTACCGCTTCAGCCCTTACCTCGAACTTTTCCCTGATCCGCCGATGCAGCCCGTCGCCCAGCCCCACCCCATCCATGAGCACCTCTGACCAACCTGAAAAAACTCGATCTCAGCTCTCTCGATATTGCAGCTGAGAAGCAGGCTGCTCTGAGGACGGCCTTCCCTGAAGCCTTTACGGAGGGAGGGAAGGTCGACTTCGAGTGGCTCAAGATAGCGCTTGGAGAGATGGTGGATGCCGGGAAGGAACGCTATGGAATGAGCTGGCCCGGGAAGGCGGAGTGCTTCCGCACCATCCAGCAGCCAAGCATGGCGACCCTAGTGCCTGCCAAGGAGGAGTCCGTCGAATGGGAGAAAACGGAGAATCTCATCATCGAAGGTGACAATCTTGAGGTCCTGAAGCTCCTCCAGAAGTCCTATCTCGGGAAGGTGAAGATGATCTACATCGATCCTCCCTACAATACGGGCAACGACTTTATCTATCCCGATAACTACTCGGAGTCGCTCGATACCTATCTGCGCTACACCGGTCAGGTGGACAGCGAAGGACGCAAGTACTCCACGAATACCGAGGCAGACGGTCGCTTCCACTCGAAGTGGTTGAACATGATGTATCCCCGCCTCTACCTCGCTCGTAATCTTTTGAGACAAGATGGATTCATTGTCGTGAGTATTGACGACGCGGAAGCTGATAATCTGCGGAAATTATGCATTGAGATTTTCGGTGAAGAAAACCTTATTGCTACATTGGTCTATGACAAAAATCGGAAAAACGATGCGAGATTCTTCTCGGTTGGTCACGAATACATGCTCGTGTATGCTAAGGATAAAACCTGGCTGTCAGAAAATAATGTTGTTTTGCGCGCCGAAAAGGAAGGTGTTGATGATGTCCGTGAAGTGTTTGAAAAACTGCGCCGTGAGCACAAAGATGATTGGGAGAAGGTACGCGAAGGATTGAAAACGCACTATGCGACATGGCCGAAAGATGATCCACGGCAACCGATGACCCGCTTCAACAAAGTGGATGAAAAGGGACCATTTCGTGATGACGGCAACATCAATTGGCCGGGTGGAAACGGACCTGCATATGAAATTCTGCACCCCGAAACTATGCTTCCATGTAAGCTTCCAATAAGTGGATGGCGTTATCCATCACCAGAGCGATTTTGGGAAGAATTTCGCAATGGACGAATTGTGTTTGGCATTGACGAATGTACAGTACCGCGAGTTCGGACAAACTTGTTTGAGAATAATGACCAAGTAATGGGCAGTGTGCACTATAGCTATGCTCAAACTGCTTCAAATCAGTTTAATGAGATATTTGGCGGTGAGAGGGTCTTTGACAACCCTAAGCCAGTATCAGATTTCACAAGCGTCCGGTTATAAGTCCCACAGCATCAATTGGTTATTTTTGTGAGGCATGTAAGATTTGAAGTCGGCTTCTGTAAGTAGTTCATGGATAGGCACCTTCTCAAAGGGATGAATGCTCAAAAGCTGGAAGGTTCTGTGGAGTCT
>CANKJN010000036.1 GCA_947482345.1 Spartobacteria bacterium | reverse complement strand
TTGCCTCGCCGTCTCCCGACGGTCTCGTCCTCCGGACTGCTTCGCAGGCTACGACACGGCTCCCGCCGCTCGTCGTTGTGGCGTTGGTCGCTCGGGCGAGACCGCTGCGGGTATCGCCCAGCGCTCGCGCCTTCAACCAAGCCTCCGGGAGGAGGCGCGGAGAAGCATGCCGAAGGCATGATCCCCCATCCCAATGTGGGGACGGCACCGCTTCTCGGGAGAGAAGTGCCGTTCAAAAATCAGCAAATGGCATTCAGCGGCCTTCATGGGATTTAATCCGCGCTTCCCTAACTCCCTAAAAAGTGCAAAACACGGGTGGCCCCCCAGCCACCCGTGTTTGCTTCCCGGGAAAATCTAGTTCATCGGAGGGGTTTTTAGTTCACATCCAGCAATGTCTGAGAACTGTCTTTCTCCTCTTCAGCTCTGCGGGAGAGGGGACCATGATGACATCCTTGGCATCCCCGATCATCTCGTCGTTGCTTTGCGTTTGCGCCTTCCTGCTTCGGCGATGGAGGAGGAATGCACCGATGAGACCGATTCCAAGGAGTGCATAGGTCGAGGGTTCGGGGATCGCATCCACCGTGCTGTTATTGATTAAGATACTGTCATTTCCCCCGTAGAGACGGCCGTGGAGGATGGTGTCATAGACATCGATTTGTCCAAGCGGATTTAGGAAGACGCCCGAAAAGCTGTAATCCGGATGAATAGTTCCTGCACCGAAGGCGTAGGAATTCAGCCCCGTATTAACCCCGGCGCCGGTGGTGTTCCAGAGAACCTGGTCGGGTGTCAGACCACCGGAGAGGACGATCCTGCCTGCACCGAGTCCCCAGCTGGCAAATCCCTTGAAGTTCAGAACAACGGAATTCCCCAAGTTCTGACCGTCGATGATTAGAGTGGAGTACCCATTGAAGTTGAATTCGCTACTGGAGACATCGAAGACACGATTGCCATCGCTGAGAACTCCGTTTCCGGCAAGGATTGTCTGTGAGGCGCCACCCGACAGGCTTATCGAGAGCGACGTTCCACCGATTGCACCGAGCGAGGTCGACAAGGCACTCATCGTGGCAAATGCTGAATTGACCGCAGCAACGTTACTCGAGGTCGTTCCTGTTATCGTGCTGCCCGTGCTGCTGACAATTGCCGCAGACGCGAAATCCACATTCCCGTTCTCACTCGAACCGGTCAAGATAAGTTGGGGTGTGAGATCGTTCTGTGATCCAACGCCGATGTTTCCGGTATTGGTTGCATTGATCATCGTCACATTTCCGCCATTTCCCGACTGGAGGACATTATAGTTGGCTGCTCCGCCGAGGCTGAACTGTGCCTGTGCGTGACTGATCGTCAACAGTCCCAAGGCCACGCTGCAAAGAATGCTGAAAATCCCTTTGTGCCTGAATGAAGATCTGCGCTTTGTGGAGTGATCTTGATGATGGTTGGTTAGGTGTGATGTTTTCATGACGAAGCCAACCTATCGCCATGTGGTGGCCGTTGAATATTGGGCCTCCCTGCTAACGTAAGCTAGGAACTGGAACTAGGGTATCTACGACTTTTGACCATGCCGTCACCGCCTGATGATGGTGGATTTCACGCATCGGTCGCAAAGGACGCATAGCAGGGATGAATATTCATCCACAGGAAACAGCGAGGAGTCCTTTGAAATCCCTCCAAAAACACTGTCGTTCTGCATCTTACGTCAATTGAATTGCTCATTCCCATGAGACTCGCCACTTGATGCACTCGGACTGCCTACGGCACTCAAACCTGCACATCCCTTTCGCAGGTTGCATCACTTTCACCTTCGGGGTTCGGGTTAAATCAGCGGTTCCCTGGACGCGAGGGATTCCTCTCCAGTTGGATCCGCCTACCGGGTTTCCGGAAGGAGGGTGATTTTCACTTTTCCGGCAGGGGTAATCTGGTCGGCCAAGGTTGGCCCTGACGGGATGGCTGCGGGAGTTGGGTTAGCCGCTGTGGGATCGAGGGCGGACTTCAGGGCATCCTCGACGAGTTGGGCGCAATGGATCTTCATCGGGGGGAGGGGGCCGAGCGGTGAGGAGAGTTGTTCACCCGACATGGCAAGGGCCTCTCCGGCGGTCTTTCCCTTGATCATCTCGGTGGCAACACTCGCCACGGCGATCGCGGTCTGGCAACCGAAGGTCTGGAAGGAGGCGCGGTCGATTACCTTGCGGCCATTCTCCTCCTTGAACTTCACCCACATACGGAGCATGTCCCCGCAGTCACTGCGACCCACGGTGCCGACAGCATCTGCCGACTCCATCTCCCCGAGGTTTTTCGGGTTGCGGGCGGCTTCCTCGATCTTGATCAGTTGGTCGTCACTCATGGGGTGGGGAATAGGGGTTTAGGATGAAGGCTGAAGACTGTTGGGCTGGGATTGCCCCGCTGGAGCGCAAGTTCTGATCGGTAGGATCCATTTTCATCCCTCATAATTCATAATTCATATTTTTGCTGACGGCTGAAGGCTGTCGGACTCTCGACTTTGCCCTGCGCCTTTCAATCATGCCGCTTCCGTCGTGTAGCGGGGAAGCGATGGGTCGGCCTGTGAGGAGTAGGCGTCGATGCCTCCCTTGAGGCCCTTCACTGCGGTGAAGCCGTGGCCTGCGAAGTAGGCGGCGGCATCAAGGACACGGCCGCCGCTGTGATCGATAAGGAAAATCTCTGTCTCCTTGGGCCAGTTCATCGCCTCCTGCATGATTTCCTGGGTCATGAATCGGCTACCGGTAATCGAGACCGCCTCGAATTCCTCACGGGTCCTGATGTCGAGGAGACGGATGCCGGTATCCTTCAGTCGTGCATGAAGGTCGGCAGGAGAAATCAGGAGCGACTCATCCTTGAGATGGCCCTCGCGGATCTCTCCCAGAACGGTTGCGGGATCCAGTCCGCCGTTCCGCGCGCAGATCTGGGCGAGAGTTTCGGCAGGGGAGAATCCGCAACTGCTGCATCCGCCGATATGATGGAGTTGGAAGAGCGTGCGTCGTGCTCCGGGGAAAATCCCGAGAAGTTCCTCCATCGTCAGATCGGGGTGCACTTCGGTTGTAGTCATGGGTTGGAGATAGTGAGCCATTCCGAAAGGAAAATCCATCAGGGATCTCCCGCAGAGGCGCTGAGGCGCAGAGAAAAAACTGGCAATCTCTGTTGGATTCATTCTCCGCGCCTCTGCTCTGCGGGAAAACTTCGGGTGGGGGGGTGAATTTATCGGCTCGCGGTGAGGGGAGGGGGCATACTAGGGTTTGGCCCGCATGAGTATTCAGAAGCCAAGACCAGCCAGGGCAATGTACGAGGGGCGGTGGATTTTTCTGATCCTGATCGCCGGTGTGATCCTTGCGACCGCCTTCGGATTCTTCTTCCTGACTTTGCCGATCACGGCACTGATCCTTTTCTGCCTCTGGTTTTTCCGTGAGCCCGATCGGAAGCCGCCTTCGGATCCGGCCCTCGCGGTCTCACCGGCCGATGGAACCGTCACGCTCGTCGACGAGGTGGTGGAGGATCAGTTCTTCAAACGCCGGATGAAGCGGGTCTCGATCTTTCTCTCCGTCTTCGATGTCCATGTGAACCGTACGCCGATCGCCGGGGAGGTTCTCTTCACCGAGGGGCGCGGTGGCCTCTATCTCGATGCTAGGAAGCCCGAGGCATCCGTGCTCAACGAGAGTCTTTTCTGGGTCTTCGGTTCGAAGGAGGACCAATCCCACGCGGTCGGCGTCAAGCAGATCACCGGAGCCATCGCCCGCCGGATCGTCCCCTGGGCCCGGGTCGGTGAGTTGATGGAGCGCGGCGAGCGCTTCGGGATGATCAGATTCGGATCGAGAACCGATCTCTACCTCCCTCTTGATTCCGAGATCCTTGTCTCCGCGGGAGAAAAGGTGAAGGGCGGTGAGACCGCGATCGCGCGAATGGCTCTTTGAAATGAAAGGGCAAAGTCGAGGGTCGAGGGTCTAGGGTCGAGGGCTAGCCCTCAGTCCCGCCTCAAGATTCAGCGACTAAAAGCCTAGAGTCTTAACACCTAGAGCCTATTCTGATCCCAACAGCCTTCAGCCTTCAGCCTAAGCTCCCATCCCCAATGACCAGCCCCCACGAGCCGAAAATTTACCTTTTGCCGAACCTGATGACGGCGGGGAATCTCTTCTGCGGTTTCGCTGCCGTGCTGAAGATCATCGAGGGGGCCCTTCTGAACAACGGCGGGGAGTCGGCAATCCATTCCTATCACACGGCATTGGCCTTCATTCTGGGTGCCTGTGTCTTCGACCTGCTCGATGGGCGGGTGGCGCGTCTCGGGGGATACGAGAGCCCATTCGGGCGCGAATTCGACTCGCTGGCCGACGTGGTTTCCTTCGGACTGGCTCCGGCCCTGATGGTCTGGCAGATCGTTCTTCAGGACTTTCACAAGACCGGCTGGGTCATCGCCTTCGTCTACCTTCTCTGCGGAACACTCCGGTTGGCCCGCTTCAACTGCATCGCCGCGTCGGCCTCCGATACCCACGAGGCCAAGGAGCACTCCAAGGAATTCGTCGGCTTCCCCATCCCCGCCGCCGCCGGTCTGATCGCATCGCTGACGCTCTTCATGCTCTGGCTCGAGGAGGGTGAGCGCACGATCGGACGCTGGAAGTTCGCCCTGCCCGCGCTTCTGCTCTTTCTCTCATTCATGATGTTCAGCAAGGTGCGCTACCCCAGTTTCAAGGGGCTGAACATGCGCACGCAGCGTTCCCTGCCGCGTTTCCTGCTGATCATCGTGGTACTTGCCTTTGCCGGACTGAATTACGAGTGGATGCCCGCCGTTCTCTTTGTCCTCTTCCTGACTTACGGATTCATCCGCCCGTTGCTCTCAAGGCCGCTGCGCCAGGAGATCGAGGACGAAGAGCACAAGGAATAGCGTTTCCGTGAATCTTCCCAACAAACTCACGCTTGGCAGGCTGGTCCTGACGGCCTTCTTTGTCGCATTCCTCTCCACAAGCACCCACTGGGGCGATGCGGTCGCACTACTGCTCTTTGTGACGGCCTCTGCGACCGACTGGCTCGATGGTTACCTGGCCCGGAAGCTCAACCAGATGACCAATTTCGGGAAGCTCATGGATCCCCTTGCCGACAAGGTGCTGGTGGCCTCGGCATTGGTCTGCCTCATTCCCTCCAAGGAGCATCACGTCGGCGTCCCCGCCTGGGCCGTGATCATCATCATCACGAGGGAATTTCTCATCACGGGTCTCCGCCAGCTCGCCGCCGGCCAGGGGGTGATTCTTCCGGCAGATCATCTCGGCAAGCACAAGACCGCCTGGCAGATCATCACGATCCTCTTCTTCCTGACCTTGCTGGCGGCGGGTGACTACTTCGGCGACGAATCCCGATGGCTCCGCTTTCTGGGCCTGAAAGTAGGATCCGTCCTGATCGGCGTTACTGTCTTTCTGACGATCTACTCGGGTCTGGCTTATCTCTGGAAGAACCGGGGCCTGTTCAAGTGACTGCCTGACGGTACCCGGCAGCGATCCCAAAACTCGGTTGCCAACCCCCCTCCGCGGGCGATAGGGTCTTCGACTCTTTCAAGACCTAATACCATCCTGATTTCCACCAATTATGAGCACCAACCAAAGTGATATCGGCCTCATCGGCCTCGCCGTCATGGGCGAGAACCTCGTCCTCAACATGGAGAGCAAGGGCTTCTCCGTCAGCGTGTTCAACCGCACCTACGCGGTGACCGAGAAGTTCGCGGAAGGTCGCGCCAAGGGTAAGAAGATCCATGCCGCCAAGACCCTTGAGGAATTCGTCGGCTCCCTCGCCCGCCCCCGCAAGGCCATGATCATGGTGAAGGCCGGCGCCCCCGTTGATGCCGTCATCGAGCAGTTGGTGCCGCTTCTCGAGAAGGGTGACATCATCATCGACGGTGGCAACAGCCTCTGGACCGACACCCAGCGCCGCGAAAAGGCCCTCAAGGAAAAGGGACTCCACTACGTCGGGGCCGGCGTCTCCGGCGGCGAGGAGGGCGCGCTCAACGGCCCCTCCATCATGCCCGGCGGCTCCGAGGAGTCCTGGAAGTCCGTCGGCCCAATCTTCCGCAAGATCGCCGCGAACGTGGAGGGGGAACCCTGCTGCCGCCACATGGGCCCCGATGGTGCCGGCCACTACGTCAAGATGGTCCACAACGGCATCGAGTACGGCGACATGCAGCTCATCTGCGAGGCCTATGCCATCCTGAAGGCGGCCATCAACCCGACCGCCGAGGAGTTTCACCGGATCTTCGCCGAGTGGAACAAGGGCGAGCTTAACAGCTACCTCATCGACATCACCGAGCAGATCTTCACCAAGAAGGACGAGGAGACCGGCAAGCCCCTCGTCGATCTCATCCTCGACAAGGCAGGCCAGAAGGGAACCGGCAAGTGGACCGTCGGCAACGCCGTCGAACACGGCGTCGTCCTCTCCACCGTCAATGCAGCTGTCGAGGCCCGCATCCTTTCATCGATGAAGGCCAAGCGCGTCACCGCGAGCGGCATCCTGCCCGGATGGACCGCCCCTGCCTTCACCGGCGACCGCGCGCAGTTCATCAATGATGTCCGCGACGCTCTCTATGCCAGCAAGATCGTCAGCTACGCGCAGGGCCTCGACCTGCTTGGAACTGCGAGCAAGTTCTACGGCTGGAACCTGAACTTCGGTGACATCGCCACCATCTGGCGCGGCGGCTGCATCATCCGTGCAGCCTTCCTGAACCGGATCAAGGAGGCCTACGAGGCCAATCCGAACCTTGAGAACCTCATGCTCGCCCCGTTCTTCACCGAGGTGTTCGCCAAGTCGCAGGCCGGTTGGCGCCGTGCCATCGCCGCCGCCGTCGAGCGCGGCGTGGCCGCCCCCGCCTTCACCGCCAGCCTCGGATACTACGACAGCTACCGCAGCGCGGTCCTTCCGGCCAACCTCCTGCAGGCCCAGCGCGACTTCTTCGGTGCCCACACCTATGAGCGCGTCGACAAGCCCGAGGGTGAGTTCTTCCACACGAACTGGACCGGTCACGGCGGAACCACCGCCTCGACCACCTACACCGCGTAGGCGATTCGGAACCGCCCGTACCATCGGACGGATCATCAAATCACAAAGGGGGGGGCGAAGCCGCCCCCCTTTTTTTCTGTGGGTATATTTTTGGAAGGGGCATTTCCCCTTGCCCCGACCACGTCATGGCCTAGGGTTATTGTGCTGATGGATTTTCTCCGCCGAACCCTGCTTGCTGGCCTCGTGGTGCTGATGCCCGCGTTGGCCCAAGCTTCCCTGTACCAGGATCTCAGGAGCAAGATCTCCGGGGATTCCGGAGCCATGTCCTCTGCTGATTTCGAGCGGATGGCGATGCAGATCAGGGAGCGGGCGATCCAGCAGACTCGTCCACCTGCCGTGACCGTCCTGACGGCTCCTGTCGTGGGATTCGGCAAATATCCTTGGCACCGCAACATCATGACGACGGTTTTCTGGATCGGGGAGAGACCGACGGCAAGGAACCCCGTCCCCAATAACCGCAGCGCTTGGGACGCCAACTGGGCTCGCAACTACGGCGGCTATGACAATCCCGACCCGAGATACAGGGATCCGAGAACCTTTGCCCCACGCGGATTCGTCCCCCGGCAGAATCCCTTCTACATCGCCCTGCCCTACTGCGACGTATCCCGGGGCAACACCAAGCCCGAAGCCAAGAGTGTCATCCCCTGGTTCCGCGACTGCTACGAGAAGCCCGGTAAGACAGTTCTCAAGGGACGATGGATCGCCATCCATCACGGCGGGAAGACAGCCTTCGCCCAGTGGGAGGATTGCGGTCCCTTCCGCACCGATCACTGGCAGTATGTCTTTGGCAATGAGAGGCCACGTCCCAACCTGAACCGGGGTGCCGGTCTAGACATCTCCCCCTCCGTCCGCGACTACCTCGGCATGGGCAAGAACGACCTGTGTGACTGGAAGTTCGTGGAGGCCAACAGCGTACCCGATGGTCCTTGGAAAAACTTCGGTGACAATAATACCTTTGCCCTGAAACGTAAGGGGGCGAATCTCTACCAGTACGACCGCAACAATGCCAGGAACGGTTCCACGATCAACGCAGCGATCCGTCCCAGCACCTCCTCCGTTCCCCTCAATGGTTCCTCCGCAGGGGTGAGAGCCTCACCGTCAGTCGGATTTCAGGAGTAGTAGGAAGGCTGAACCGAGGGGCGGCAGTGAGGCTAATAGACTGAAGGCTGAAGGCGCTCCGGCTTTGCCGGAGGACTCCCAAAGTCTGACATTTCCGGGATTGGCAAGGCGGGAAGAGTTGGGGAGAACCCATGGGAATGGTCTTTCCGTGAGTAATGCCATCTCCACTCTTATTCCGGTTGAATTCGCTGGTTCTTTTGGCGATAGGCGGTTGTTTTCAACCCTTGGGTTATCTTCAGATAGATGGCATCCTCCTTTGCCTCAGCGTCTCCCGATGTATTGATGCCCCTTCCCTCCCGGGAAGCTGGGCACCCTTCGGGCAGCGACAGAGCCGCAGTCTTTTATCTGCCGGTCGCCCCCGACCAGGCATCCTCGCCTTAGGCTCGGACTACCTTCGGTATGATTAAGCCGCCTTCCTAGGCGCCTTTTGCACACCCTCCCAGGTGTTTGGTTCGTCCCTTTTGGGACTGTCCCGGCAGTAGCGGGACAGGCTACTCCGTCACTCGGCGTTCGGCGGACGGGCCACCTCTTCGAGACTGCGGCATGTGCCGCAGGCTACCGCGTCGTTTTGTACTCGCTTGCTCCAGGTTCGGCTCGCCCTTTGGGTCCCGCTTGCGTGGGATCTACCCAAGTCGTTCTGCCCTCACGGGCCTGCCTGCGACAATACTGGAGCATGGGAATGCTCGGGATAGCCTACGCAGAGCGTAGCCTGAAAGGCGCTATTGAACGGCACCTTGCACCACAAGGCTGTGCCGCACCTTCGGTGTCATTCCTTACGAAATGCTTCTCCGCGCCTCACCCCAGAGGCTTGGTTCGCGGGAGCGAGAGCGGCAATTTCTCCGCATCTCTTCCAAGAGATTTGGATCACCATCATGGGCTGCACTTCGTGCAGGCTAGCCAGTCCTTTCCCAAGGGCATGGGGTGTCGATCCCCGCCCGTATCAATCGAGTGCTTCCCTAAGATAAAAGGAGTGTATCAAAGATGAGCGTATTTTGTAATATTTTGACTAAACTCATCGATTGGGTGAGATACCGGGATTCTCCACTTGAATGACGGGGAGGGGAATGCGCAGCTTGAGTTCCTCATCGAGTAGAATCTCGACATGATAGGTTCCGTATTTCTGAAACTGCACCCCGCCGAAGAAATGAACGTTGGTAGCGTGGGCGTTCAAGTCGGCGAGGGTGAAGGGTATCTCGGCCTGGGCGATCGCCTGATCCTCCTCGGGATCATAGATGAGGCATTTCTGGACGAAGTCACCGCTTCCACCGCACCAGCGTGTCCAGAGGCAGAGTTTGAAAAAACCGATCGGTAGCGTCGGTGTGGGGATGGCACCGATCACGCCGACGAGGGTCTGTTGGCCACTGACCTCGGCGCGGACATCCTCGCAGAGTATCGCGGCCTGAAGGTCGGGTAGGATGGGAGATGCTGTCATGGAATTTCCATGATGCTGGAGAAGCCGGTGACGGATGGCAAGAGCACCAAGTCCTCATCATCATTGATTTGAAAGGAACTCAGAAAATGAGGAAATGAGGAAATGAATGGATGCGTCCTCTGCGGTTTCTAGAAGGTGGTGATTTAATCGCATAGAGACCGTTGCTGCTGATTTCCTCTTTATTCTCGCACTCCAATCAGCGAGGAGCCCTTTTGGGAATAAACTGGGGCATTGCCGGTCGGGAGTGAAATGGGGAATCATGTGCCGACATGATCTATCTCGATCACAACGCGACCACCCCCCTCTCCACGGAGGCCCGTGAGGCGATGATTCCCCTGCTGGAGGGGGTTCTCGGGAATCCCTCCGGGATCCATGCTTCCGGGCGCTGGGCCCGTGCCGCCATCGATGATGCGAGGGATTCGATCGCCTCGTTGCTGGGGGGCAAACCCCACGAGCTCATCTTCACCTCGGGTGGGACGGAGAGTTGCAATCTTGCAATCCTGGGCCTTGCCCGCCGCCACCGCGGAGCCGGCAGGAACCATCTCGTCACCGCCGCCACCGAGCATCATGCGGTCCTGCATGCCATGCAGTCGCTTGCTTCGCGCGAGGGATTCGACCTGACGGTCGTCCCTGTGGATTCACGGGGGTTGCTCGATCCGGCGGCCTTCGCGGCGGCACTTCGGCCGGAGACCCTGCTTGCCTCCGTCATGATCGCCAACAACGAGAGCGGCGTGATCCAGCCCATCCGCGAACTCTCCGCTCTCTGCCGCGATCGGGGCATCCTCTTCCACGCCGATGCGGTCCAGGCCTTCGGTAAGATCCCCTGCCTTCCCGGGGAGCTCGGCGCCGACGCCCTCTCCGCCACCGCCCATAAATTTTACGGTCCGCTGGGTGCAGGATTTCTCTGGCTTCGATCGGGGGTCTCCATCGAGGCGGTTCAGCACGGGGGATTTCACGAAAACGAGCGCCGCGCCGGCACCGAGAACGCCGCGGCGATCGCCGGGATGGCCGCGGCCGCGAGGATTGCCGTCTCGGAAGCCAAGTCCGGAGCAGAGGCCATCCGGCAGGAGGGCCTCCGGGAGCGTCTCTGGAAAGGGATCCGTGAGATCATGCCGTCGGTACTCAGGAATGCAGCCGACGCCCCAGTCATCGCGAATACGCTGAATGTCAGCTTCCCCGGATGCGACGGGGAGACGCTGCTCATGGGGCTCGATCTCGAAGGTGTCGCCGCCTCAAGCGGATCGGCCTGCATGGTCGGATCGATCCAAGCCTCCCATGTGCTCGTGGCGATGGGTGTTCCCGGGGAACTGGCCCGCTCCACGGTCCGGTTCTCGCTGGGGCGCCATACCGCCGAGCGGGAGATCGACGAAGCGGTGGTGGCACTGGGGCGTGTGCTGGCCCGGCAGGTCTCACGGTGACCGGCATGAGGCGGATCCTTGCAGGACTGCGTACGTTCGTTGGAAGCGGGCTTTTCCAGATGCCGGATCATCCTCCGAACCGACCCGCATCACGGACATCCAAGACACGCGATCCCGTGCTGGAGCAGCGCGCCCGCGACATGGTGCGTGAACTTGCCCCATCGCTGGCTCCTTTGATTGTGGTGGGATGGAATTCCCGGATGCGGACCACGGCCGGCGTAGCCATCGCCTTGCACCGGGAGATCTGGCTGAATCCGGCCCTGAGGGAGATATCCCTCGAAGAAGTGGATCGGACCCTCCTGCACGAGCTTGCCCACCTGCTTGCCCTGCATCGGCACGGCCGGCGACGACTCGCCCCGCACGGTCCCGAATGGCAGCAGGCCTGCCGTGATCTCGGTATTCCCGGAGAGGGCCGCACCCACCAGCTCCCTTTCACGGCCCGCAGGATGAAACGCCGTTATCTGCTGCGATGCCCGGGCTGCGGGGAGAGTCATGGCCGGGTGAGGGTTCCCCGCAGGAGAATCGCCTGCCTGAGTTGCTGTCGCACCCACAACCGCGGCATCTACGACGATCGCTTCCGGTTCGAGGTGATCAGGATCGAGGAGTGACCGCGGCTACTGGACATTCCCGAAGTAGTGCTGGCGGAGGCTCTCGCAGTAGCCCGATTCGTTCCGCTTGAGCAGGGCTTCGGTGAGCGGTTGACGCAACGGACTGCCAAGGGGCAGGGAGAAGGTGCAGTACTTCTTCTCAAAGACCCGCCCCACCTCGGTGAGGGGTAGTTCGGGATGGGAGTTGTCATACCATTGGAGCGACAGGGAGTCGTGGACGATCGCCTCCACTTCATGACTGAGTAGTGCGTTTACAGCGTCGTTTAGCGAGTCGTAAGCCACGCAGTCGAGATGGTTGGTCCAGCAGTACGACTCCGCGACGGTTCCCCGGATTGCGGCCACCCTGTGCCCCGGAAGGTCCTGGGGCCCGTTGATGATGGAATGGAGGCGATTGACCGTCATCACGCTGGTGATCGAGGAGGTGATGTAGGCCACCACCCCCACGCCGAACGCGATCCAGATCCCTGCCATGATCTTGCCAAGCGGCCCGGGAAGGTGCTTGTGAGAGCTCTTCCCGGTCATGGAGATCGACATCACGTGGTAGAAGGATTCCGCAAGGCCGTTCGCCCAGTCCTGGTGAAACTCCTTGTTCCAGATGCGCTCTGCCAGGGTGAGCAGGATCGTTCCGAGAAGGATCACCCCGATGCCGATTCCGAAGACCTCGAGATGACCGCTG
Source organism: Spartobacteria bacterium (assembly GCA_947482345.1). Lineage (GTDB taxonomy): Bacteria > Verrucomicrobiota > Verrucomicrobiia > Chthoniobacterales > UBA6821 > UBA6821. The sequence continues at coordinate 12,099 of CANKJN010000036.1, read as the reverse complement.
TCGCGCATGCCCTGCCAGATCTTCATGAACGACGAAGACCTTTTCTCGCTGACCATGATATGCATTCCCTCCTGAAGGAATGGCAGGACGAAATCCATTCGCTTGAGGCGTTCGCTTGTGATGTAGAGGGAATTCGCGTTCACATCGACTTCGCCTCGTTCGGTTGCCTCGAGCAGGGCCGCGAAGGAGGGGTAATCGACGTAACGGAACTTCAGGCCCAGATCCGCCGCGAGCGTCTGCCAGAGATCGATGCAGAAACCCGTGTGAAGATCACCGGTCTTCATGATGAAAGGTTCGTCCAAGGCGACCCCGACCTTGAGCTCCGGCTCACCTGCCGGCTCCAGGGCGATGCAAGGAAGGCCTGCAAAAAGCATCATGAAGATGATCGGAAATAGCATGGCGGATTTTGGTTTCATCTGGTTGCGGCTGTTTTCATGGTGAGTTTTCGGAAGAATCCCGTTCTTTTTCAAGAAATGGTGTGTTTTCACGATCTTTCGGAAAACCTTTCCCTTTTCCCGATTTAAAGGCAAAAAATCACACCTCACCCCACCACAAGAGCGTTACCCCCATGTCCAAGAACATCGAGTCCCATCTCATCGAGAACCGTATCTTCAAGCCCTCCGCCGATTTTTCCAAGAGGGCACGCATCGGTAGCATGGCGGTTTACAAAAAACTCCATGCCGAGTCGGTGTCCAAGCCCGACAAGTTCTGGGGGCGCGAAGCCAAGGAACTCCATTGGCTCAAAAAATGGTCCAAGGTGCTCGATTGGAAGCTCCCCTATGCCAAGTGGTTTGTCGGGGCCAAGGTGAATGCCTCCCAGAACTGCCTCGATCGCCATCTGGAGGGGCCGCGTGCGAACAAGGCCGCGATCATCTGGGAGGGAGAACCGGGTGACAAAAAGGTGCTGACCTACCGCCAACTCCATCGCGAGGTCTGCAAATTCGCAAATGTCCTCAAGCGCAACGGCGTGAAGAAGGGGGACCGTGTCCTTCTCTACATGCCCCTCATTCCCGAGGCCTCGATCGCCATGCTGGCCTGCGCCCGCATCGGCGCGGTCCACTGCGTGGTCTTCGGCGGCTTCAGCGCCGAGAGCATCAAGGACAGGCTTGCCGACAGCGGGGCCAAGGTGATCGTCACGGCGGACGGCGGCTACCGCCGCGGGCAACTCGTTACCCTCAAGCAGAATGTCGATCACGCCCTCAAGGGGAATGACTCCGTCAAGAAGGTCATCGTCTTCAGGCGCTCCGACATCGACATCCACATCGAGGAAGGACGCGATGTCTGGTGGCACCGGGAGATGGAGTATGTCTCAGCCGACTGCCCGGCCGAGCATCTCGACAGCGAGCATCCGCTCTTCATCCTCTACACCAGCGGATCCACCGGGAAGCCCAAGGGGATTCTCCACACCACCGGCGGTTACCTGGTCGGCACTTACGCCACCACCAAGTATGTCTTCGATCTCCGGGAGGATGATGTCTACTGGTGCACCGCTGACATCGGCTGGATCACAGGCCACAGTTACCTCGTCTACGGACCCCTGAGCAACGGGGCGACCTGTTTCATGTACGAGGGTGCTCCCAACTGGCCCGAGCCCGACCGCTTCTGGAAGCTCATCGCCGACTACGGCGTCACCATCTTCTATACGGCCCCGACGGCCATCCGCGCCTTCATGAAGTGGGGCGACCAGTACCTTAAGAAGCACGACCTCTCCTCGCTTCGCCTGCTCGGAACCGTCGGGGAGCCCATCAACCCCGAGGCCTGGATGTGGTTCCACAAGCACGTCGGCCACGAGCGCTGCCCCATCGTCGACACCTGGTGGCAGACCGAGACCGGGGCCCACATGATCACGCCCGTTCCCGGTGCCACCCCCTGCAAGCCCGGAACCGCGACGCTCCCCTTCTTCGGGATTGATGCGGCGATCGTCGATGACGAGGGAAGGGAAGTTCCCCACGGTCAGGGTGGGAAGCTTGTGATCCGCAAGCCCTGGCCCTCGATGCTTCGCGGCATCTGGGGCGACAAGACACGGTACCGCCAGCAGTACTGGAGCGAGGTGAAGGGTGCCTACTTCACCGGCGATGGCGCCCGCCGCGACAAGCAGGGGAATTTCTGGATCGTCGGCCGTATCGACGATGTCCTCAATGTTGCCGGTCATCGCCTCGGCACGGCCGAGGTGGAAAGTGCCCTGGTCAGTCATCCTTCCGTGGCCGAAGCAGCCGTCGTCGGCCGTCCCGACGAGATCAAGGGACAGGGTGTGGTTGCCTTCGTGACCCTGCGTTCCGGTCAGAAACCCGGTGATGCGCTCAAGGAATCCATCCGCAAGCATGTCGGCGAGTCCATCGGCCCCATCGCCAAGCCCGACGAGATCCGCTTCGCCGAGTTGCTCCCCAAGACACGCAGTGGCAAGATCATGCGACGCCTCCTCAAGCAGGTCGCCAGCGGTCAGTCACTGACAGGCGATACCTCCACCTTGGAGGATCTTTCGGTGCTCACCAAACTCTCCAAAGGCGAAGAGTAAGGGCTTGGGATTTTGAGTTCTAGCGTTGTTGTCCTGCGCTTGCCGTAGGTTCAGCTACGGCTGGCGCTTGGGCGACTAGCTATTTCCTAAAAATCCCCGCGCTCTGGCTTGGATTCGTAGCAAGCGAGCCCATCGGTTCCCTGGCTTTTTTTATAGGGAATCTCCCGATGCACCCCTTTTCGACCGTTGCGCTCCTCGTCAGGTTTACTAGTGTACTTCCATCATGACTTCCACTTCCTCCAAGACTGATCCGGCGCTCCGGAAGGTTGCGATCGTCGGTGCCAGCGGCTACTCGGGCGAGGAACTCTGCGCCCTGCTTGACCGGCATCCTTCGGCCGATGTGACGGCTGTCTTTTCGCGGCAGCATCTGGGCAAGACCCTTGGTGAGGTGATGCCGCGCTTCTCTGGGTTGAAGATTTCATCGTTGGTCTTCACCGAGGCCGATCCTGCCAAGGTGGCCGCCTGCGATGCCGGGGTGGTTTTCCTGGCACTTCCGCACGGAGTGGCCGCCGAGTATGCGGTGGCTGCCGTGAAGGCGGGCAAGGTGGTGATCGACCTGAGTGCCGATTTCAGGCTCAGGGAAGCCGCCGTGTACGCGGATTACTATGGGGGAGAGCATCCGGCACCGGAGCTTCTGAGGGATGCGATCTATGCGATTCCTGAACTCTCCCGTGAATCGATCCGGCAGTCGCCGCTCATCGCCTGTGCAGGCTGCTACCCGACCAGCATTCAGCTTCCGCTCATCCCCCTTCTCAAGGCCGGACTCCTCGATCCCGATGGCATCGTCGCCTCCAGCGCGAGCGGCGTGAGCGGAGCCGGGAGGAAGGCGGCCGTCGACTACCTCTATGCCGAGTGCAATGAGAACATGCGGGCCTATGGACTGCCCAGGCACCGGCATCTCTCCGAGGTGGAGCAGCAACTCTCCCATGCGGCAGGTCACAAGGTCGTCATGACCTTCATTCCGCATCTGGCCCCGATGAATCGGGGTATCCACACCACGATCGTGGGGACTCCTGCGGCTGGAAGAACAGCCGCCGATCTCAAGAAGGCACTCCTTGCCGCCTATGCTTCGGATCCTTTTGTCCGGATTCGGGAAACCCCGCCGGAGACCAAGCATGTTTCGGGAACGAACTTCTGCGACATCGCCCTCTATGATGAGCCGAGGACCGGACGGGTCGTGATCCTTTCGGTGATCGACAACCTCGTGAAGGGTGCCGCCGGTCAGGCCGTCCAGTGCTTTAATATCAGGGCGGGACTGGCGGAGACCGAAGGGCTGATGTGAGAAATGCAAAAGGAAGAATGCAAAATGAAAAAGTTGGGATCTCCTGATTCCTGACCCGGCCTCATTGGGGTATTACTCTCCTTCACTTTTTGACCTTCCGGTTTCATCTTCTTCGCCTTTTCACTTTCTAACTTTTCACTTTTTTCCACCCATCCCCTTTATCCCCTTCATCCCTGTGAGTTCCTCCAATTCCTCCTCTAGCAAAAACCTGAAACGCATTGCAGGTGGCGTGAACGCCGCCCGTGGATTTCTCTCAGCAGCCGCCGCCTGCGGCATCAAGCGGACGGGTCCGCTCCGGAGCGATCTCTGCATCGTGGCATCGGAGACTCCTGCCTCCGCGGCCGGTGTCTTCACCACCAATCTGGTGAAGGCCGCCCCGGTTCTCCTCTCACGGAGGCATCTCGACTCAGGTAAGGCGCGTGCGGTCCTCCTCAACAGCGGCAATGCCAATGCCTGCACGGGCACGCCCGGACTCCGCGCCGCCGAGCAGTGCGCCAATGCCGCCGCCGTGGCCCTCGGCATCCATGCCGACGAGGTGCTGGTCTGCTCCACCGGGCGTATCGGGGTTCAGCTTCCGCTGCCCAAGATGCTCCCCGGGATCCGCGAGGCCGCGTCTTCGCTGAAGGCCGCGCCGGCCGCCGCCCTTGCCGCCGCCAAATCGATCATGACCAGCGACAGCGTGCCTAAGCAGGCCGCCTACGAGGTGAGGGTGGGGGCCAAGTCCTTCCGCATCGGAGGCATGGCCAAGGGGGCCGGCATGATCTCGCCGAACATGGCGACGATGCTCTGTGTCATCACCACGGATGCAGCGGTGCCGGCGGCCTTCCTGCGCAAGGCCCTTCGCGAGGCAACCGGGAGGACCTTCAACTGCATCACCGTCGACGGCGACTGCAGCACCAACGACACCGTCCTGACCCTTGCCAACGGTGCTTCCAAGGTCGCCATCCGCACCGCGACGGAGAAGAAAGCCTTCGCAGATGCCCTGCAGGCTGTCTGCGCCGACCTTGCCCGAGCCATCGTGGCCGACGGGGAGGGGACCTCGCGCGTGATCGAACTCACCGTGAAGGGGGCCAGATCCGAGGCCGACGCCCATCGGGTCGGTCGCGCCATCGCCAACTCGCAGCTCGTCAAATGCGCCTGGGCGGGGAGCGATCCCAACTGGGGACGCATCCTCGATGCCGCCGGATATGCCGGTGCGGCACTCGATCCCGACAAGGTCGACATCGCCTATGACGGGATCAAGGCGGCCAGGAACGGCATGGGGTGCCAGGATGCCAAGGGAGAGGCAACCCTTCGGAAGATCGCCGCGAAAAAGGAATTCTCCGTTCTCGTGGACCTGCATCTCGGCAAGGGCGAGGCCCGCCTGCTCACGACCGACCTCACCGAGGAGTATGTCCGTCTGAACCTCTCCGAGTTCTCGCTGTAAAAACCATCCATGCCATCGCAGATCACATCCCGCCAGCGCGCCGAGACGCTCATCGAGGCGCTCCCGTACCTGCAGAAATTCCGCGGCGGAATCTTCCTGATCAAATACGGCGGCAGCACCATGGAGGCCGAGGATCAGGTGGAGCGCTTCCTCGTCGACGTCGCCTTCCTTGATGCCGTCGGGATCCGTGTCGTCCTCGTTCACGGTGGCGGCAAGGCGATCAATGCACGGATGAAGGATCAGGGACTGGTTCCCCGTTTTGTCGGCGGACTGCGCGTCACCGATGCCGCAACCATCGGGATCGTTAGCACCGTTCTCGACGAGGAGGTGAATCCCGGCATCGTCGCCCAGTTGTCCAGGCTCGGCGTGAAGGCGGTCGGGATCTCGGGCCGTGATGTCTTTACCGCCCTGAAACTCCCCCCCGTCGTGGAATCCGACGGGAAGGAAGTCGATCTCGGCTTTGTCGGCGAGGCCGAGGAGGCCAATCCCGCTCCCGTCCTTGCGGCTCTCTCATCCGGTGTTGTTCCCGTCATCTCGCCGCTGGGTGCCCTGCCGACAGGGGAGCCCATGAATATCAACGCCGATGTCTCCGCCGCCGCCCTCGCCGCCGCGCTTCCGGCCACCAAGCTCATCTTCCTCAGCGATGTCCCCGGGCTCATGCATGATCCCAAGGATGACTCCTCCCTCATCCACAGCCTCACCGCATCGCAGACCGAGGAACTCATCGATCGGGGAGTGATCGCCGGCGGAATGATCCCCAAGGTACGCTCCGCCACCAAGGCGCTCTCTCACGGACTCAGCAAAGTTCACTTCCTTGGAGCGGGAACGCCCCATGCGGTGCTGCTTGAAGCCTTCTCCGAAGAAGGCGTGGGGACTGAAATTACCCAGTAATCGTGCCGTTGATCCAGAGCCGGAGACTGCACAAGGCGCTCCAGGATGCCGGTGTCGAGAGCACGCTGCAGGTCATCGCCGGAGAGGGACATAGCATGGCTGAATTCAGCCTGTCCGAAAGACCTGACGAGATCGCGGAATTTCTGGCCCGGAATCTGGGGGAAGCTGACGGGCCTGATGGAGGGGAGGAGGGCTGAAAGATGAAACCTGAAACCTGAAAGCTGAACCAAGCCGCGGCGCGCTAGACTACGACGCAGTCTTAGCCCCAACAGGGCGGCACCCCTTTGCGATCGTTGCGTCCTTCGCGTCCTTTGCGTGAAACTCATTCCGTGTCTTTTCCGGAACATTTCCCCCCCAACGGGGCGGCACCCCTTTGCGATCGTTGCGTCCTTAGCGTCCTTTGCGTGAAACTCATTCCGTGTCTTTCCGGAACATTTCCCCCCCCAACGGGGCGGCACCCCTTTGCGATCGTTGCATCCTTAGCGTCCTTGCTTTGCGTGAAACTCATTCCGTGTCTTTACGGAACATTTCCCCGCTTCCAATAGCCAAGAGCAGGAATCCTAATAAGAGGCTGGCAAACTCCAGCCGAGAGAACATAATAATGGGTCACCCACTGAATATAGCGAAGAGCCGCAGGAATCAAACACCCCCAATCTTTCATGAAAATCAAAACAATACTGTCCATCACGTCGATGCTTGCAATTCACGTTTTGGCATTGACTCACGTTAGGGCGCAGTCAGCGCAGGGATCGCAAGTTCAGGAGTTGGCGGCAACAAAGCCTGCGATTGCCAAAGGGGCGGTCGGGGCGGTCGGGGCGGTCTCTCCATCCACATCCGATCTAGCGGGTGTGACGACATTGACATTCGACAAGCCGCAGACAGCAGGCATCAGTGGGTTCAGGGCCATGTGGGACGCGCCGGTAGTGTTGGAGGATGCCACGACGGAACTGGGTGAGGGCGGCGCAGTCGAAGTCGTGGACAAGGCGCAATTCGGCAAGGGCCCGAGCGCGGTTTGGGATCCTGCAAAACGCGACAATGGTAAAAAGCCCGGTGCACTTGTGTTCGATGCCGTGCATCGCAGCCTGCTGGTGCGTTTCCCCGGAGCGGCGGAGTCGATAGCGAAAAAACTATCCGAAGGTAACTCCATCGCAAAAGTCGAGCTTGTCCTTCCTTTCCGTGACACCGAGTTGTGGCCTGAGGGCTATGCTGAACCGGGTGGCATGACATTCCTCGGAGACACCTGGGTGAAGACGCCGCCGTCGTGGCACGCCGTTGCCTGGTTGCTGCGACGTCCGTGGCAGGCGGACGCCTCCACAGGACCTACATTCAACGCCTTTATCAACGGTGCGGGCTACTGGGCGAAGTACGGGGCGCAGGATGAGGGCAAGGATCGCTTTCCACAGCAGTTCGGCCCGGCCGAAGTCTCCGTAAAAAACCCCGAAGGCAGGCTTGATGTGACCGATGCCTTCACGAAGCCGGAATACGGCAAGAGTCTTTCCGAGCGTCTGCGGATAGTGGAGAGCGATGGTTTTCTTGTCAGGAAATGGGAGGTTTACGACGCCTCCTACTGGAGCGGCTACTACGAATGGGCGACGGCGACTGGCCCGCGCGGCATTCTGATCAAGACTCCAAGCCTTGTGGTGAGCTTTAAACCGGATGCCAAAGCCAAGCAGATCAAGCCGCAGTCGGTTCAGATCGAGCCTGTGTCCGAAATAGCGACGCGCCTTCAGGAGGAGAAGTCCGGCGGCGTGCCCACTGCGGTGATGCCGTCGGCGGAGGAGATCCAAGCACTGTCGCAGAAACTTTCCAAGCGTGAGCGTTCCGATATTCCGGAATGGCAGCGCAAACGCCTGCAGACCATGCTCGGATACGGTGGAGCGAAACTTTTTCCGGACACGCCCGAGACCTACGCCAAGTGGGTGGACGCGCAACTGGCCCGCGCACCGCGTTCTTGGAGGGGATTCGACGCGGGTGAGGTGGTTGAGAACTGTTTGCTGAACGAGGAGGCGATGCCCGCACCTGTCAAAGACCACTGGAAGCTCTACTGGTGGTCCTGGTTGATGCCCGACCGGGACTTCCTCAAAGGCTTTGAATTCAATGGGAAGAAGTACCAGTTCGCACATGGCTATATCGGCGCCAAAGAGGCCAAAGCCTACTATGACGAGACCAAGGACTGGCGCGGCAACTTCTCGGTCTATCGAACCTACTGCTATGCTATGGGCACCATGAACTTTAACAATTGGTGCTCCATCGCCACACTTGGCGGTGGCATTTTGCTCGAAAATCCCATGCTCATCAACGACGGACGGAATGGCGTGGAGAAGTGGTGTTTTAAGACGTGGAGCTGGGGGGACGGCACGACGCAGGAGTCCATAGACCACTACTATTTCGCGGAGTCGCTGACCGCCCAGAAGGTTATCCAGGATACCGCGCGTTCGCCGTTCGAGCGCATGATTGGCGAAGGCATCATCGCTAAGTCCGTCGAGGAACTGGCCTCCGCCTACCATCCGAACCTACGGCGCTTCATTGCCACCTCGGGTCGCACCGGTATTGCCTACCTCCTTGGCATTCAGGACGGAACCATGCACGTGATGGATTCCCTCTCCGAAAAAGGTGCCCTGACCGATGTCCCGGCGGGCGCGGTGGATCTCAAGGCGATGCCTTCGATCACAGCCACCAACGTGGAGAAAATGCCGGTTTTCGGTCACAACCTCTATCCGGGAAGGGTTGCCCAGCAGGCGATCATTTCGCCATGGGCACCGGAATGGATGTCCAAGATCGTGGACGACAAGCCGCTGCCCTACTACTCCATCAACTCGTTCAAAATGTGGGGTCAACACGCCGCGCACCCGTTGTGGAAATGCTCTTACCTCGGGAAAAACTACGGACTGGCGACACTGGATGTCGCGACCGGCATCAACCAGGTCCCCTTCATGGCGCAGTGGCGCAGGGCCGATGAGCCGACGGTTTCGATGACCCAGCTCGGCACGGTGATCGCCCGCGCTGGAATCAACAGGACCGAACTGCTTGATTCGATCTACCACGACATTACCAGTAGAAACCCCAATGGTATTGTCGGAATGCAGGGTAGTGACCAGTTTGCATTGCAAAACCGTAACAAGGCCATCGTGCTGACCAGCCCTACCGACCATCTGAAGAACTCCGAAGGGGGACGTCCGCTGCCGGATAAGATCACCAGTCTGCAGACCACACTCGGGTTCTTCAATTTTGAGGCAACCCCCTCCTGGGAATGGTATCTTGACGGAGAGCGCATCGAGAAATTTCCGGTCCGGGCGAAGCTAGGTCAGCGCATCACGGTCAAGGACGGAGTCAGCTACATGGCGATCATCCCGGTGCAGGCGACAGATCTCGGACGCGACATCGAGGTTGAGATCGTCGACGACGGGAAAATGACCGAGATGCAGGGCGGCGGGAATGCACGCGAAGCCCTGCGTATGAACATTTACAACATGCGCAAGGATGCTCCCATCGACCCCGCAACCGCGGACTGGGCCGCCATCGACCGCGCCATCAATGGTTTTGTCTTCGAGGCAGGTGACAAGGATGAATACGGTTCCTTCGAGAAATTCCAGAAACATATCGCCGAAAGCACTCTGAGCTCGACTTGGGATGCTGCGAAGGATCAGGCCGGCTTCACATACAAGAGTGGCGACGATCTGCTCGAATGCTCGTTCAAGCCCACCTACGCCCAGGGGCCGAGCCCCGGGGCATTCCCCATGCGGCAGGTAAACGGCAAATGGCCCTACAATCAGCCCGACATTCAACGCGACACCACTCTGACCCAGATGGGAGAGTCTGGGAAGCTTGAGAAGAATGGCGCGACACTTCTCAGTGCACCCCGATCAATGGCCTACCTTCTGGCGGATCCCGCACATGGCCTCTTCAGCGCATACCAGCCGTACTCCAAGCCGACATTCCAGTCTCTCAGTCTGCCTGGCGACATACGTGTCGAGGCGGACGGACGTCTCCCCATTAGTCGCGTGAGCATTCAGCAGTCCTCCCACAAGATAGAGGTTTCATATGCCAATAAGGCTGGAAATTCCAAAGAGCCGGGCATGGCCTCGCACCTTCTCTTCTTCGGGCTGAAAGACGTCAAGGAGGCCGAACTCAACGGTAAGAAGACTGCTCTCAAGGCCGTGAGGATCGGGGATCAGGAAGCGCTAGCCCTACCTCTGGAGCCGGATGGAGTTGCCATATCCGAACTGCCCGAGCGCTACGCCCAAGCCCATGCCGCATTCGAAAAGCTGCTCGCGGAAAATGGAAAAATTCCACAGTCCATTCAGGATTGGATGTTCGTCGGTCCTTTTGCCAATGACAACGGCGCCGGTTTTGACGCGGAATATCCGCCCGAACAAGGCAAAGTCGATCTCAATGCGGCATACACTGGCGCCGGAAATAAGGAGGTGAAATGGATGAGGTCTCAGGAAAAAGGAAAGCCTGCTCTTGGCGACACGCCGATAGATTTCATGAAGATATTCACGCCTAATGAAAGCGTCTGCGCCTACGCCTACACAACCGTTAGTTCGGATCAGGAACGCAAGGTCTATCTGGCCATGGGTAGTGATGACACAATCACCGCCTGGATTAATGGTAAAAAAATATGGGCAAACAACTGCACGCGCGGCGTCGTTAGGGACAGCGATGTCGTCGAGTGCACCCTTCATAAGGGTGAGAATGAAATCCTTGTAAAAATATGTCAGGGGGGCAGTGGATGGGGATTCGTGCTGCGCATTACCGATAAGTTTGGCCTGCCGGTAGAGGGTATTACGTACAATCCCGAATTCTGAAGGCCGCCGTCCGTCTCCAACGGGTTTATCCCGTTGGAGCGCAAGTTCTGATCGCACCCTCGACCCTCGACCCTCGCCCTCGCTCAAAATCTTGGCGCCTCGCTGTTTACAGAGGGTTGATTGAGGGATGAAGTTTTCACGCAACGGGTGCAAAGCGCCAAGGTAGGATCAAAGAGTAGGGCCCGATGGAGGGGAGGAGGGCTGAAAGATGAAAGATGAAACTTGAAATCGGAAAGCTGAACCAAGCCGCGGCGCGCTAGACTACGACGCAGTCTTAGCCCCAACAGGGCGGCACCTCTTTGCGATCGTTGCGTCCCTTTGCGTGAAACTCATTCCATGCCTTTCCGGAACATTTCCCCCCCAACAGGGCGGCACCTCTTTACGATCGTTGCGTCCTTTGCGTCCTTTGCGTGAAACTCATTCCCATGCCTTTCCGGAACATTTCCCCACTTCCAATAGCGAAGAACCAAAATCTTTCTCCCCCCCCAAAAAAAACTGCTTGACCAAAGAGGTTAATCAGGGATCATATGGAAAAGGAACTAATCAAAACCGCTATCTAGCACTAGTCCCCCCCCTCGACATGAGCACCCCCATCTCCCGACACCCATCGACCTCCCAGCGGCTTGGTTCAGCCTTCAGCCTTCAGCTTTCAGGTTTCAAGTTTCAGCTTTCAGGTTTAGCCCTCTCCGCCCTCCTCCTCTCCCTCCTCCTCGCTCCCTCGGCCGAGGCAGCCACCGCGACCAATACCAATAACACGCTAGACTGGACAACCAACGCCACCGGTTGGAATAACGTCACCGGCAGCGCATGGAGTTCAGTCAATGGCTTTACCAACACAGCCCTCTTCACCAACTCCTCCGGTTCCATCAACGTTGCCAGTAGCGGCATCTGGCTCAACGGCATCACCTACAGCCCCTCCGGCTCCTTCACGATCGGAGGCGGCACGATCACAATGGGAGGCACCACCCCCACGATCAATGTCACCAACGCTGCCGGCACACTGACCATCTCGAGCGTCCTCGCCGGAGGCAGCGGGATTACCAAGGTGGGTGCCGGCAAACTGGCCTACGGAACCAACGACATCATCGACAATGCCAGCGCCGTGACCGTCACCGCCGGCACCTTCGACATCGGCGCCTTCAGCGACACCGTGGGAGCAGTCACCCTCGGAAACGGC
>CANKJN010000035.1 GCA_947482345.1 Spartobacteria bacterium | reverse complement strand
GCAACAAACATCCCAGCAAACTGTGCCTGCATTAGTGTAGTCCGACAATGTGCAAAGCAGGGCCATGCAAGGGAAATCAGGATAATCAATCCGAAGATCCCGCCAATCAGCCAGAATGTGACTTTCAGCTTCATTTATTGATCGAACGTCCCGCATCACCCGCCCGCGTTTCGCGGGTTGGGTGGATGCGCTGGTTCGGTTTTATCATTGGATAGGTTTGTCTCCATAGAGAAATATCTTCCATCCATCTGAAGCTGTCTCAACGCATGAAATGTAGCTGGTGCCAGTTCTAATCAAATAGGCTGAATTGGAATCTTTGCGTGATAATACGATCTGGTCCGAAAAACGTTCCTTCATGAACGGCACATTAATTTCTGTCCCGTATTCTTGGTTGCCCGTTCTAGGTGTAAGGTTGATTTCAACAGCATCAGGAAGAAGGAATGATTTAATTCTGGCTGGGTCACCACTACGCCCCGCTGTGACAAAACGTACGTAAAAATGCGATAGACTTACAGGCAACTCAATCTTGCTTGGTTCCCCTGCGAGAGCGCATGCAAGAAACCCGAAAAATAGAACGAAAACTGAGAGTTCCATTTGTTTTACCGAACGTCCCCGGTCAGGTATCCCTGCTTGCTTCTGGCATGCGAGCCTGCTCCGCAGGCAAAATGCCAGAAGTGCCGAAGGCACAGGGATTAGCTGCACCGGCCTGTTCGGCAGATTTGTTTATCCAGAAAAGTGCCATGCCTGAAAAGATGAAATGGCTCAGTGGGAAAATCATCAGTGCTCCCCCGAGTCCAATCCAAGGCATCAGATCAGACCAATATTCCTCAGATGGAAGACGCAGCGGCCAATTCAACGTGAGAACCACAGGAAGGATCCATGCTGGACAGAACAACAAACTGCTCGTCCAGAAAAAGCGTTTTGAAAGACCAAATCCGATTTTTGGATACCTGAAATACTGAATCAAGAGAAAAATCCCATAGAGGAATAGCGCGACACATATGGTGAATGCTGTGATCCAAGAAGCAGCCTGAAGCCACGGCATGTATCGAATACTTGTGAGCGCATAGAACGGGCCAGAGACAATCAAAAACAGAAGGAGAGGACCGCAAACCATACAAATACCCAAGAGTCCGAGTATTGCCAGAATCCCCAGATTCCGAGCGCACCAGAGATCGAGCGTCGTGTTCATTCTATTGCCGAACGTCCCCGATCACCTGCTCCCACTTGCTTTTGGCACCAAAGCCTGCTCCGCAGGCGACGTGCCAAAAGTGCCGAAGGCATGGGAGTTAGGTGCATCGGCCCGTTAGGCCTTATTCATTTTTTGTATATATCTTGAACGCATTGTCCATGGAAATCCTGCAGAATTCTACCAATACTGGCTCCCCATTCTTATATGCGCCTATATGCAAATGCGGAACTCTACTAAAGCCATTGTTGGATATCGTTCCAATAACTGAACCAACAGGAACCTCATCACCGACCTTGACGTTGATGTTGTCCAGGTGCGCAATAAGAAGATTAACACCCTCTTTGGTTTTTATCTCTAATAATCCGACAGGTGAAGCATTCATAGTCCCGATGGGATTAACGCCTGTCGGGTGATTAACCTCGGTGACCAATCCGGCGACCGGTGCAAGAGCCTCCATTCCATATCCAAAATAATCATCGTTAGTGGCACCTGTAGTCCGGAACGTCTGGAAACGCTTCTCCACCTTCCCAATGGGCATATAGTCAACACCATCGCGGTCCCCCAAAAATTCCATCTCTGATGGAGGATGATAGATCGCCGAGAATCTTGAGATGGTCGGCTGGCCTATGCGGATTACTTCGGTCGCCCAATGGGCCGAGTTTTCAATATTCAATGTCGTAGTCATGATTTTTGTTCCGCCTAACGTATTTTAGAACGACATGTCATTCTATTGCAATATTGGGTGACATGTTTGGGTTCCGCTCATGATTGATAACACGTTGATGACCAAGTTCTTTTAGTTAGAGCAAATCCAAATCGTAGCGGTATGTAAAAAGATTATCCCCACTGGAGCTCGAAGAGTTTCAAATGACGCAGGGATCGTGTTGTAGGGGTAGGAGAAGGCGCGAGCTGTATTCTTATACTGCGAGTTGTCCCAACACCTCTCGGTGAGGTTCATCCATGTTGGTTGCGGATTGGAACAAGAGCTCTGGATGACGCAGTAATTTTGGTGAAGAGCTAGGCGGGGCGGCGAGCTGCATGCCTATACTGCGAGGGGCGACAACAACGCTCCTCGCCAAAAGAGCAAGTCGGCTAGTTGCTCTTGGGGAATTGGGGGGGATTCTGGACGTAATCCGAGTCCGATGACTTGGAGGAACCGCTTCCCGTCATCTTCTCCTGAGTCCACGAAGCCGTGCCGCTGATGTCCTCGCCTAAGCCCTTCACGGTGTTGCATCCGGAGAGAGCGAGAACGGTCACTACCAAGGGAAGGATAAGGAGTGCTTTCATGACGCGATTCCTATCCGCGCCCTCACGCCTTGTCATCTCCTTTTTGAGAGAGGCATTTCGCGCAAAGGGCGCAAAGGCCGCAAAGAAGGGAGAGGAAAAGTCATTCTTCCGCCGGTCCTTTTTCATTCGCCCCATCGTTCCTTGGCGCTCTTGGCGACCTTTGCGTGAAATCAAACCAAGCCCTGATCGAGCAGCAGTTCCTGATAAGGCCCGTAGCAGGAGGCGTAGAAGGGATATCCCTGTCCAGCCATTCCCTCTGGCTTGTATCGCCAGTGCTTGTAGCTCCAGAGCCAGAGTTCCGGATGCTCATGCAGTCCCGGCTCCAAGGCATCCCAGCAGGCCTGCACGATCTGTTCGATCTTGGTGTCGGGCGCGACAGGGAGTTCGGGGAGGTAGCGGACGATGTAGCCCCCGTCGGGTCGCGGAAGGCACTCGACCGGCACCAGAGCCGCTCCCGTCCTCAATGCCAACTCGGCAGGCAGGCGGGTCACGGGCGTGAGGAACTGCCCGAACTGGCGGATGACCACGGGGCCATCGCTCGGCTTGAGATTCAGGTCGATGAGCATCCCCATCTTGCCGCCATCCTTGAGGTGGCGCAGCGTGCGGAGCATCGCCCCCTTCTGTGGCATGATCTGCTGACCCAGCGAGGAACGCCACGAATCGAAGAGGGGGCCGAGCAGGGGGTTCTTCAGGTTCTGGGCAATCACGGGGAATGTCCCGAAGTGACGGCAGGTGATCTGGCTGAGCCACTCGAAGTTCCCGGCGTGCAGGCAGAAGTAGATCGCGGGCTTTCCACCGGCTCCATGGGCCGGCATCGGGTCGAGTCCCTCGGTCGTGATGATCTCGTCGAGGACTTCCCTGCTGAGATTGGAGGACCAAAGCAACTCCAGCGCTGTCCGGGCAAAGACACCGTACGATTTCCGGCCCAAGGCCATGAGTTCCGGCTGCGAAAAGCGGTCGCCAAAGGCGCACCGCAAGTTATCCAGGGTCACCTTGCGCCGATGACGGTCGAAGGAGAAGAAAACGGAGCCGACGAAGGAGGCCAGAGGACCGATCCAGCGCCAGGGCAACAGGCAGACCAATGCGGAGGCCGCACCGAGCCCGAAATACTCGAGCCGGTAGCGCTGGCGTTTCCAGAAGGGAACGGAACGCAGCGCGGCGGCCGTTTTCTGAAGGATCCGCTGATGAAATCTCATGATGGCCGCTGAAGAACAGTTGCTGATTTTTGAAGGCGCGAGCGCTGGGCGATACCCGCAGCGGTCTCGCCCGAGCGAGCAACGCCACAACGACGAGCGGCGGGAGCCGCGTCGTGGCCAGCGAAGCATTCCGAAGGACGAGCCCGTCGGGAGACGGCGAGGCAAAAATCGACAAATGGCTTCAGCCCTACGGGTTGCGGAGATCCAAGCCAAAGGCCACAAAGCCTTTGGCTTCGTGGCGTGGCACGGGGGCCAACTGTGTTGGCTTGGCACTTTGCTTGCCCGGCCGTTGCTTCGCATCCGTTACGGCAGCCCGCTGCGGGGATGCTCCCGCGAAGCCGCCTTGCCCGCGGCCGGTTCTTTCCGCAACGGCCTCTATGCGATTTATTCAGCGGTTCCTTACTCATGCGGCGGCGTCCTCCACGGCGGGCAACTCCAATCTGGGGAAGACCGGCTTCGGTTCGCCGCAGACGTATCCCGCGGGAAGATCCGCGATCACGATCTCCCCGGTAAGCGGGATCGGATCGAGGGCGAGTTGGCGCAGGATCTCGGCGGAGGCATCGGGAGCCACGGGAAGGAGCAGGGTTGCCGCGATCCGTGCCGAGAGGATCAGCGTGGCCAGCACCGCATCAAGGCGATCGGACTGATCGGGATCCTTGGCCAGCTTCCACGGGGCGGCGGAATCGACGAGGGCATTGGCCCTGTTCACCAGATCGACGATCGTCTCGAGGCCCGCGTGGATCTGGGCGGCCTCCATCTGGATGATGAAGCTCCTGAGCGACTCCGTATCGGCCTGGCGGTGCGCGACGAGATCCGGGGAAAGCTCCACCGGCCGGGGCGCCCCCTCGCGGTAGCGGCGCGTCATGCTCAGGGTCCGGTTCACGAGATTGCCGAGTCCGTTACCGAGTTCGGTATTGTGACGGAGCAGGAGACGCTCCTCGCTAAAGTCGGCATCGCGCCCCATCACGGCATCGCGCATCAGGTAGTAACGGAGCGCCGTGGGTCCGTAGGCCTCGGCCAGCGCGTCGGGATCGACCACGTTGCCGGTGCTCTTGCTGACCTTCTCCCCGCGCAGGCTCCAGAACCCGTGCACCAGGAGATGCGGCATGGCCGCGTCGGGAAAGCCCATCGCGTGCAGCATGCAGGGCCAGTAGACGCCGTGGGCGGGGATCAGGATGTCCTTGCCGATCACGTGATGGTCGCAGGGCCAGCGCTTTTCAAACAGCTCCTGACCGGCGCCGCCGTAGCCCGCGAAGCTGATGTAGTTGATCAGCGCGTCGAACCAGACATAGGTGACGAAGCCGGGATCGAACGGCAACTCGATTCCCCAGGCGAGGCGGCTCTTGGGTCGCGAGATGCAGAGGTCGCCTGTGATCTTGGCGGCCGCGTTCCTGAGTTCCGTCTGGCGGAAGTCGGGAGTGACGAAATCCTTCCGGGCCTCGAGGAAACCGGCCAGCCACTCAGAGCACTTGGAGAGACGGAAATACCAGTTCTCCTCGTCCAGCAGGATGACTTCGCCCCACTCGGGTCCGAACTCGCCATCGGGCCCGCGTTCCTTGTCGGTGAGGAACTGCTCCTGGCGCACGCTGTAGTGGCCGCTGTAGGTGGCCTTGTAGAGCCAGTCGCGCTCCTTGAGGTCGGTGAGGATGCGCTGGACCGCCTCCTTGTGCAGGGGCGCCGTCGTGGCGGCCCAGCCATCGTAGGAAATCCCCAGCGTCTTCCAGAGTGAGAGGAATTTCTCCGAGACCCGGTCGGCGAACTCCTGTGGGGGAATCCCCTCGCGCTCCGCGCTCTGCTGAACCTTCTGGCCATGCTGATCGACTCCCGTGAGGAAGAAAACCTCGCGGCCGCGCTGTCGCTGGAAGCGTGCCAGGACGTCGGCGAGGATCTTCTCGTAGGCGTGGCCGATGTGGGGCGGGGCGTTCGTGTAATCGATCGCCGTGGTGATGAAGAAAGGTTTCATGTCGTGGGTGTTTCGCTCTCCCCCGCCGGTGCGGCGGGAGGGTTCTCTTCTTTGGCGATCTTGCCGCCCCAGGAGAGGATCCTGGCCTTCACGCCTGCGGACTCTGCCTCGGCGATCTGATGGTTCCTTACATAAAACATGGAAAGGCTCGACCATGCCAGCTGGTCGTTGGGCCTGAGTTGCGTCGCCCGGAGACCGGCCTCGATCGCCTCGGGAAAGCTGCCCGTCTTCATGAGCGCCATCCCGAGCGCATGCCACCCGTCGAAGAAGGCGGGGGCGAGTTCCGTGCAGCGCCGGTACTTCTCCACCGCGGCCTCCAGTTCGCCCACCGCGATATCGCCGCTCGCCTCGTCAAAGAGGGCCGCGACTTCGGCCGGAACAGGCTCCTGATCCGACATGGAACGGGTATCTGCGGGGATCAGGCGCCCTGACGCCCCATCATCCTGATCTTGGCGGCTCCCCGCGCGGTGCGGAGCCACTCAAGGAAGAGGAGTTCCCTTTCATTGGAGAGCAGGGTCTTGGAAAGGGCGGCATTGTGCTGCTTCCACTGGGCATCGGTCAGCGGCGCACGCTTCTCGAGGTAGGCCGCGAATGCACCCCACGGAGCGGCCTGCAATGCGCCGAGTTCACCCTCCTTGAGGCTGAGCGTGGCGGAGGCGAGCGCCTGCTGCTCCTGCGTGGCCTTCGTGTCGGAGGGGGTGATGCCGGTGATCTGCTGCGTCTTCACCCTGGCCTGCTTGGCGGCATCGGCAAAGGACTTGCCGGAGGCAAGGGCGGCGCGGATCTGCTCGACGGCCTTGTTGGAGGAATCGGCCAGGGTTTTTTCGGCCTTCTCCTGCTTGAGGAGCTTGGTCAGCCTCTCGGAGACTTCGGCCAAGGCCAATTGGCGGGCAGGCGAGACCCCCTCAACCGTCACGATGTAGAAGGCGTTCCCTTCCTGGATGATGTCGGAAATTTCACCCGCCTTCTGCAACCTGAAGGCACCTGCGACCACGGATGCCGGGATTCCCGCATCCTTCCCCTTCTGGCTGCCGTCACGCTCGATGGCCGCCGCTTTCTTGGGCTGGAGGGAAGCCTTCCCCGCGGCCTTTGCGAAATCGGACCCCTTCTGGAGCTCCGCGCGGATCGACTTCCCGGCCTCCTCGACCTGGTCGGCCAGCTTCTGTAGGGCGCCCGCGCGTTCTTTCCCGGCCAGCTTCTGCTGTCCGGCGGGAAGCTCGAGGACCACGTAGGAGATGTCCCGAGCCTCGCGGGAGAGAAGCCCCTGCTTGTTCTTCTCGTAGAAAGCGGAGACTTCCTCGGGAGAGACCGCCGAATCCTTGGCAAATCCATCCCGGTCGAATCGCAGGATCTGCGCGGTCACCGGCTGATAGATGCGTGCCGCCTCGCGGACCTGGGCCTCGCCGACCGCCACCGGCGAGGTGATGATGCGGCGGAGCTGGCTCACCTTCAGGGAATCCCTGACGATCTCCTCAAGCTGGCGCTCGGTGAATCCCTTTGGCGCAAGCTGCTCCTGGAGGAAAGCTGCATACTTCGAGGGATCGAAGGCCCCGTCCGTCTGAAGCGGTGCCAGACCCTTGATCACCCCGGCGACCTCCTCGTCGGAGGGGTGAACACCGAGCAGCGGGGCCTCGTGGCGCACGACGATGAGATTTAGGATGAAATCGCTGAGTGAGGTCTCCTCGTTGGCCCCCATGCCTCCGAGATCACGGACGAAGTCGGTGAGGCCGAGACCCAACGCCAGGCTGTATCCGCGCACCTCACGGTCGATCTCGGCACGCTGCACGACACGCCCGTAGATGTTCGCAACATCGTTGGAGCCGAACTTGTTGAACTTATCGGTCGGATTGTAGAGCCAGATGAAGGCCACGATCGTCAGGATCGCGATGATCAGCATCAGGAACTGTTGGTTTTTGCGGATGACGGTCAGCATGGGAGACTTGGGTAATCGGGGATGAGGAAGCGGTAAAACTCGATGAAATCGACCCTTTTGACTACTGGGGCCGGGCCCTCAAGGCAAGCGCGGGGAGGCCTCATGGAAGAATCGGGGATCCTTAAACCCGATCACCTATTCCCCATTACCTATTTATTAATCGCCACCGCGAGTCTCCGGACCGCCTTGGCGAGCCCCGGATCGGCAATCATCTCGAGCGCATCACTGAAAGGGAAGAGCCGGCGACGACGGACATGCTCCTCGGGCCAGCTCTTGAGGAGCTTCGAGATCTTCATCGCGTAGAGCTGAAGATGGCGGCCATCGGCCATCTGGCAGCGGGTGCGCAGATCCTGCCGGAGCGTCCCGAGCACGCCCGCCTCCTCGACAGCCTCCATCAGGGCGACCTCGTGCGGGGTCATATCGGGCTCCTGGCGGCCCTTCGGGAAGAGCCATCGGTTCCCCGAGGAGCTGGTGATAAGGAGCAGGTGGAGCCTCCTGTCGATGAAGGTGTAGGGGACGATCCCGAGCTGGCACATCCCGGAGGGCTCCGGGACGCCGTGGATCGCCATCTCGGCGGTCTGATACTCATCCCGGCGTGTCACCTCCTCGCCGAGGAAGTCGGGTTTCTTGAAAGCCCGGCTTGCGGCCGCATCGGGAAAGAACACCTCGACCAGACGAAGCGGGGAGTGCTCCCCGGTGAACTCGTCGATCTTCATCCGGAGCCGGCCGAGCTTTCCCAGATGGCGGATCCGGGTGATCCGCTGACCCAGGGTGAAGGGCCAGAGCTTCTCGAAATGCCCCTTGGTGATCCTGATCTCCTGACCGGTCACGGAGCGCCCCCGGCGGTCCCTCGCCGAGAGATAATAGCGCCGGCCCTCGCGTCGGATCCTCAATTCCTGCCCGCGTTCGCGGACGACATAGCCCTGCTCGATCTCGACGCCCCGGCCACCCGCCATCTTGGGTGGAGGCGAGGCGAGGAGGAATTTTCGGCGGATGGGCACTGAGGTCTTTGTCATGGTTCCTTAGCTACAGGGATTGACAACTCTTCCCACTCCTCCATGATGTCAACCCGCCATTTTCACGGCGGAAACGATGGTGGCTGTAGCTCAACGGTAGAGCTCCGGTTTGTGGTACCGGCTGTTGCGGGTTCGAATCCCGTCAGCCACCCGTTTTCCCTTAAGGAGAGAAGGATGAAACTTGAGACCTGAAACCTGAAAATAGCAGGTTCTGCCTTCACTCTTCTCAAACACACTCCTCCTGCCGCACGTGCGAGTTTGCCCCTACAAAACTGGGAACCACTTCACGCCCGGGACCCTTTCAGGTCTCAAGTTTTAGCCTAAACCGCTTCAGCCTCTTGATCGGGCACCCGTTTCCTCAGCTAGGTAGATAGGCTGAAGACTGAAGACTTTTAGGCCAGCAAAAGCCCGTCTGCATTCCTTAATCCAACCCAAGGCATTGCATCGATTTTTTAAGCGACAGGCTCTGACCTAACAGCCTTCAGCCTAAACCGCTTCAGCTTCTTGAGCGGGCACCCTGCTCAAGCTGGCTCAAAAAGGAATGTCGTCCTCCTCGATCGGAGGCTGGGGGGCGGTGTTGCTGCCACGGCTGAATCCGCCGCCGGCAGAAGGCTGCTCGCGGCGCGCAGGGCGCTCGGAGTATTCCTCCTCGCCCCCGGAATGACCGCCACCGCCACCGCCTCCGCTTCCACCGGGACGGGGCCCGAGGAGCTGGAAGTTCTCGCCGACGACGCGAAGCTTGCTGCGCTTCTGACCGGAGGTCTTGTCCTCCCAACTATCGAGCTGCAGGCGACCCTCGATGTAGATCGAGCGGCCCTTCTTGCAGTACTCACCGGCGATCTCCGCCTGACGGCCCCAGAGGGTAACGTCGACATAGGTCGTCTCCTCGCGCCTCTCTCCACCCTCGGGGGTGAAGACGCGGTTCACGGCGATGCCGAGATCGGTGACGGCGCTTCCCTTGGGGGTGTACTTGATTTCGGGGTCACGGGTGACGTTCCCGATGAGCATCACTTTGTTGAGGTTGGCCATAGGAGAGGAGTTGTTTAGGGGTTTGGACTGAAGACTATTAGGTGAAGGAGAGCAGTTGCGAAAGCTCCGGCTGCCAGGGTTCTTCCTAACAGCCTTAAGCCTGAACTGCCACAGCCTATTTAGGCGGCCTTGGCGGTCTTCTTGGCGGCCTTGCGGGCCTTGCCTGCGGGCTTGGCTGCCCCCTTGCGGAGGTAGTTCTGGAGAATGACTTCCTCGTCGAGGGTGAGCTTGGTGCGGATCTTGGCGATCGCGGCGGAGTCGGCCGTGACGATGTAGTTCACGAAGTAGGCGCTCTTGAGTTTGTTGTGCGGGTAGGAGAACTCGCGGCGCTCCAGACGCTGCACCTGCTCGACCTGGGCACCCTCGGAGGCGAGGGACTTCTCAAGGCGCTCAATGATGTCCTTGTTGGTTTCTTCTTTGCCGGCGGCGTTGAGGGCGAGGAGGATTTCGTATCGGTTTTTCATGGTTGGTTTGATGTGGTGTTGGAAGATTTATCGGAAGAGGGTGAGCCGTTGTAAAGGTTCATCGCGTCGGCAAGCCCGCTCCTCGCCGCGCAGAGCGTCGCCTCGGCGGCGCGGGTGAGGGTCTCCTCCACCGCGGATTGTTCTTCGGGACGGAAGCGGGAGAGGACATGGCTGGAGAGGTCGGCGCCTGCGGAGGCCGCTCCCACGCCGACGCGGAGGCGCGGCACCTGCTGGGTGGCGAAGTGGATCAGGACCGACTCGAGTCCCTTCTGCCCGCCGGAACTCCCCTCGCGGCGGATGCGGAGCGCGCCAAGCGGCAGGGCTACATCATCGGCGATCACGAGCGTCGATTCCGCGGGGATGCGGTGGAATCGCGCATAGTCGCAGACCGACTCGCCGCTGAGATTCATGAAGGTTGTCGGCTTGAGGAGCACCAGATCGGATCCGGGAACGCGTGCAACCATGGCCTCCCACTTGGGTTCCCTGGTGAAGGTGACTCCCAGCAGGGAGGCGACGCGGTCGAGGACGTCAAACCCGATGTTGTGACGCGTGCCGTCGTATTCCCGGCCCGGATTTCCCAGGCCGGCAAGGATGCGGATACCGGGCGCAGCGGGGACTGCGCCCGAAGCTGCGGTATCCGGCATGAAATAAGCGCCCTGGAAAGGAGTCCCGGCGGACTACTTCTTGGCCGCCTCGGCGCCCTCGGCGGGCTTCTTCTCCTTGATGACCTCGGGAGCCTTGGGGGCTTCCGCGCCGGCAACCGGCTCGGCCTCAACCTTGGGCTCGGCGACAATGAAGACGGTGAGGTCCGCATCGGAGGTCGCCTTGACGCCGGAGGGAAGGGCGAGATCGCGGACGTGCAGGGACTGGTTGAGCCCCAGGCCGCTGACATCGACGCGGATGATCTCGGGAAGATCCTTGGGCAGACACTCGATGTGCAGTGAGCGCAGGCTGTGCTCGAGGAGACCGCCGTAGTTCTTCACTCCATCGGGTTCGCCGACTGCCTCGATCGGCACCTCGGTGTGGAGGAGTTCATCCATGGCCACCTCGAGGAAATCGACGTGGAGGATGTCGCCGCGCACGGGGTGGTGCTGGACTTCCTGGATGAGGGAAAGCTTGTTGGATACGGCGCTACCGTCTGCGATGACGAGCTCGACGAGGATGTTCTCGCCGACGGCGTGGGAGAGGAGGGCCGAGATCTCGCGCTGCTCGATCTCAAGGTTGCTCGGCTTGTCCTTGTGTCCGTAGACGACGGCGGGGATCACGCCGCGGGTGCGGAGATGCTTGACGGAATTGCGGCCGACATCGGCGCGGGGCCGGGCGGAAAGTTTGACCTGTTTTGCCATGGGATTCGGAAGTGTGGACGGTTGATGCTAGGAGTGCTTGAGTCGGAACAGCGAGCTGACCGACTCGCCTCCATGGATGCGACGGATCCCCTCGCCGAGCAATTCGGCAATGGAAAGGACCCGAACGCGATCTCCCGATCCTTGCCGGACGGGGACGCTGTCGGTGGTGATGAGCTCCTTGATTTCGGAGCCCTCCAACCGCTGAACCGCCAAATCTGTCAGCACGGCGTGCGAGACGCCAGCATAAATATCGCCCACCCCCCTTGTCCGGAGCATTTTGGCGGCGCTGGTCAGTGTTCCGGCCGTTTCGGTGATGTCGTCGATGATGAGGACATTCTTCCCCTCGACCTCGCCGATCACATGGAGGGCGTCGACCTCCGTGGCGGTGCGGCGGCGCTTCACGACGATGGCCAGTCCGGCCCCGAGGGCCTCGGCATAGGCGCTTGCCATCTTGACGCCGCCCACATCGGGAGCCACGACGACAAGGTTCTCGATCTTCTTTTTGCTGATGTAGTCGACCATGACGGGCATGGCGTACAGGTGGTCCACCGGGATGTCGAAAAATCCCTGCAACTGCTGGGCGTGGAGATCCATCGTTAGCACGCGGTTCACCCCGGATGCGGCCAGGATGTTGGCCACAAGCTTCGCGGTGATCGGAACGCGTGGCTGGTCCTTGCGGTCCTGTCGGGCGTATCCGAAGAACGGGATCACCGCCGTGATGCGCTGGGCGCTCGCGCGCCGGATGGCATCCACCATGATGAGCAATTCCATGATGTTGTGGTTGCTCGGCGGACAGGTCGGTTGGACGATGAAGACATCGCGGTCACGCACGTTGTCATTGATCTTCACGAAGGTCTCGCCGTCGGGAAACGAGGTGACGATGGCATCCCCCAGGGGCTGCCCCAGATAGGCGGCGATGTCTTGGGCAAGCTGGACGTGGGCGGAGCCGCTGAAAATCCGGAGGTCTGATGAGCCGTTCATGAGTGCCCTGAAGGCTACAGTCACCGGGCACGGGGGCGCACGACAGAAATCGGGAGAAGGGAATTTTTATCCCCGCCGGAGTTGACCCTACCGCAAAAACTTAAGCTTACGAAAGGGCGCCGGTAATCCCCGCGACCACTTCGGCCTGCTCTTCCCGCGTGAGCCCCGGGAAGATCGGAAGGGCGAGGCTCTCCTTGGCGGCCTTCTCGCTCTCGGGGAAGTCACCGGGCTTGTGCCCGAGGTAGGCGAAGCACTCCTGAAGGTGAAGCGGCACCGGATAGTAGATGGCGCATCCGATCTTCTCCCGGGAGAGGTGAGTCATGACCGCATCGCGCTTCCCTTCGCCGGTCACCCGGATCACGTACTGGTGGAAGATATGGTGGTCGCGCAGTCCGCTCGAGGCAAACGGCTCCGCAGGCAGGGTCACACGGTCGAGGAGCCCGGCATCCGTGAAGGCCTGCTTGTAGGCGGCGGCATTCTCGCGGCGGGTCGCGTTCCAACCATCCAGGAACGGGAGCTTGGCACGCAGAACGGCGGCCTGGATGGCGTCGATGCGGAAATTGCCGCCTACCACCTTGTGGTAGTAGCGCTCCTCCATGCCATGGTTGCGGACACGGCGCAGATTCTCCGCCATCTCTCCGTCCAGGCAGAGCGCCACGCCGGCGTCACCGGCCGCACCGAGATTCTTACTGGGATAGAAGCTGACGTAGGAGGTCGGCGCGATGATGCCCGCGGTCTTGGTTCCCGACTTGGAGGGATACTTGGCGCCGAGAATCTGGGCGGCATCCTCGAGGATCTCGACTCCGAATGCATCGGCGACAGACCCGATCCCGTCCATGTCGCAGCAGGCTCCGAAAAGATGAATCGGGACGATGAGGCGGACGCGGTTGCCTCGTGGCGAGCGGAGGAATCCGTCGGAATCGCGCCCGAGCGATGACAGGAGAGAACGAAGGCTCTCCGGGTCCATCATGAAGGTGACCGGATCAATGTCGCAGAAAAGGATCTCGGCACCGGTGCGGTGGATGCACCCGGCGGTGGCGAAGAACGTGTAGGGCGTCGAGATGACGGCATCTCCCGCGCCGATCCCCATCGCCATGAGGAGGGCGAGCTGGGCATCGGTGCCGGAAGACATGCCGACGGCGTGGCCTCCGCCGAGATAAGCGGTCAGGTCGTTCTCGAACGACTCGACCTCGGCGCCGAGCACATAACCGCGGTGACCCAGCACGCGGAGGGCCGCCTCGCGGACAGCCTCGTCGACCTGCGGACCGAGACGGCTCAGGTCAAAGAGAGGTACAGGCACGGAACGGTCGTCGCGGGTGCTTACTTCACCACACCGAACTCGGCGCGGCGGTTCTTGGCCCAGGCCGCCTCGTTGCTGGCGGGATCGACGGGCATCTCCTTGCCGAAGCTGACGGTCTGGACGTTGTTGGCCTTCATTCCCTTGGCGATGAGGGCCTCGCGCACAGCGAGGGCGCGCTTCTCTCCGAGGCTGCGGTTGTACTCCTCGGTGCCGCGCTCATCGGTGAATCCCGCGACAATGACCGTCTTGCCCGAACCCTTGAGGGCTGAGGCGACGGCCTCAACCTTGGACTCCTGATCGGGGGCGACGGACGAGCTGTCGTAGCCGAACTGAACCGGGGCATGCTGGCCGCGCTGGACATTGGAACCGAGGAAGTTGGCCCCCTCGGTGCGCTCGCCGAGCGGCGTGCCGCTCACATAGTCACCGTCGATTCCGGCGTACTGCTTACCCTTCTTGTTGGCACAACCTGAGAGGGCGAGCAGGGCGGCGATCGAAAGGAATGCACAATGATGAAGTCGCATGACCCTATAGAGTGACAAACGGCGGAAAAGATCAAGCACCGCCGATGGAACCAAGGCAAGGAATGCGTCACCGGTTCTTCGCTCCCACCGAGGACGAGGGAGAGGGAGACGCTTTGGGTGCGCGATGTTTCGGCTTGGGCTTGGGCGTGGGGGTCGGCGACGGCACCGGTTCGTTCGATCCCTCCGCGGTCAGGGCCAGGAGTTCCTCCGCCGCCGTGCAGGTGCGGGCGGAGACGATTCCGTTGACTGCCTTGCCGTCACGCGACGTGAAGCCGTCGTAGTTATTGATGCTGGAGACCTGGGCCACCACGTTCCCCGCGGCATCGGTGAGGGCTCCGCCGCTTGAACCGGGGCAATACTCGGCGGTCACCTCGACATGGAGCGCCGGTTGGTGCTTCTGATCCCAGCGGTCGCGGCTGACACGGGCCACCTGTCCCGAGGTGAACATATAAGTGAATCCGTCGGGGTGACTCATGCACCAGACCTGCTCGCCAGGCCTGGCGCCTGTGCGGATCGGCAGGGGAGGGAGATCGAGTCCGGGAACGCTGATCAGGCAGGTGTCGGCGCGATCGCTCGCCGCGGTGACCCCCGCCACCGGAAAGACCTTGCCCTCATGCGTGACCGCCACGGCCTGCGCCTCGCGCATCAGCGCCGGGTCGATCGTCATCACGTGGAGCGAGGTGGAGAAGATCCCGGGAGCCACCGCGAAGGCGGTCGCGCCGATCATGAATCGCCACTTCCTTGACTTCGGCTCCTGATAACGGAGCCCCAGCGCGACCGTGCTGCCGAGGAGCCTCTCCGCCAACTCGGTCGGAGAGAGATCCTTCGCGGCGACCGGCGCCGTGGAGACGGCCGGACGCCGGGAGGGAAGGGATTTGGCAATGAGGGTGTAGTCGACGAGCTTTCCCTGCTTGGCCAGTTCCTCGGTCCGTTCGTGCGCCTCCTTTTCGAAGGCCTCGTCATCGACCACAAACCGGGTGTCGTTGGTCACGCCCACCTGCTGCTGGGCCACGGCGGTGGCGCAGAGCAGGAAAAGAATCAGGGCCTTGTTCAAAATGTTGGAGGGATCGATCAGCCGACCAGCTCGTACCAGTTGTTGCGGCGGCGGGGCGTGAAACCAGCCTCGCCGATGAGCGTCTCGATCTCCTGTGCCTGGAGGCGGAAGCTGGTGCCGGCCTTGCTGACGACATTCTCCTCCATCATGACGCTGCCGAAGTCATTGGCGCCGTACCGGAGAGCCACTTGGCCGATCTTGGGCCCCTGCGTCACCCAGGAGCTCTGCACGTTGACGATGTTGTCGAGGAAGATTCGGGAAAGCGCCTGCATGCGCAGATACTCGGCGGAGCCGACCGGTTCCGCCCGGAGCTTGGTATTCTCGGCCTGGAAGGTCCAGCAGATGAAGGCCGTGAAGCCGCCCGTCTCGTCCTGCTGGCGGCGCAGGCGGCCGAGGTGCTCGATCCGCTCCTCGAGAGTCTCCACATGGCCGAACATCATCGTGGCGCTGGAGTTGAGGCCCATGCCGTGGGCCACCTCCATCACCTTGAGCCACTGGTCGCTGTTGGCCTTGAGCGGGGCGATCCGGTTGCGGACGCGGTCGACGAGGATCTCGCCGCCTCCTCCGGGGATCGAACCTAGCCCCGCTTCCTTAAAGCGTCGGATCACCTCCTCCAGCGGCATCTTGAAGACCTCCGCAAAGTGGGTGAACTCCGGAGGACTGAAGCCGTGAATGTTCACGTGCGGGTACTTCTCACGGATGTGGGAGAGCAGGTCGGTGTACCAGTCGATCGTGAGCGACGGGTGATGACCGCCCTGCATCAGGATCTGGATCCCTCCGGCGGCGGTCAGTTCATCGAGCTTCTGATCAATCTCCTCGAAGGTGATCACATAGCTGTCGGCATCCTTCTCGGTCCGGTAAAACGCGCAGAACTTGCAATAGACGTTGCAGATGTTCGTGTAGTTGATGTTCCGGTCGATGATGTAGGTGACGACATCGTTCCCCTGCCCGTCATAGGCCCCGGCCAGCGCCAGCTTCCTGCGATGATCGGCAAGGGCGCCAAGTTCCTCCAGCGGCAGACGGTACAGCTCAAGCGCTTCCTCCGGGGTGATGCGCTCCCCCTCGATCACGCGGTCGATCAGACTTTCGGCAACGGCTGCTGGCATGGGGAAATGATAAAGGCTGAAGGCTAAAGGCTAAAGTGCAAAAAACCCCTATCTTTTCAGCAGAAAGAGAGGGGAGGCATCACAGCCCCGGCAGACATTGTTCGGCCAGCCCCGTGACGGCATGAGTCTCGTGAGACACATTGGATCATGATCACGATCGAAATCCCGGTCAGGGAACTTCACGCGAGGACAGGTCACTATGTCCGCAAGGCGGCCTCGAACGTGGAAGTCGTGGTGACGGAACGCGGCGTGCCCGCAGCCCGGTTAACCCCGCTGAACCCGATCTCCGACAAGGGGCAGGCAGCAACCATTAGCGCGCGCCGGAAGCTCCTTCCCGAATACCGTCGCCTGGCGAAGAGCGGCGCCCTCAGATCCCGCAAGGAAGGAATCAAGGACGAGGATCGCGGCCTGCGTGAACTCTGATGATCTATTGCGACACCGACTACCTACTCAAATGGTACCTGGACGAGAAGGGTAGCCCCGAAGTGCGCGAACTGATCGGCAAACAGAGGGCGGTCTCATCCCTTTCCCTCGCGCGCTTGGAGCTCTCCGCAGCATTCCATCGGAAGCTGAGGGAGAAAGAGATTCCCGCGGTCGCCCACCGCGCCGTCATCCGGCAGTTCCACTCAGACTGCTCCTCCGGGATCTGGGTCTGGCTGGAACCCGATGCACGGATCATCGAGACCGCCTGCCAACGGTACGAAAAGCTCTCGTCAACGGTCTTTCTGAGGGCGGTCGATGCTCTCCACCTGACATGTGCCAAGGAGAACGGCTTCCGGGAAATCTATTCCAATGACCGGCACATGCTCACCGCCGCCAAACACTTCGGCCTGAAAGGAAGAAACGTCATTCCGTAGCGAGGCGGTCGAGCGTTAGCCGCAGCAAAACCTAAGGCAAGCGAAGGGCAACGATGCTATCCGCCAAAAGCACAAGCCTCCACCCGCCGCCTACTCCAGCTCGAAGTTGATGTTGATGGTATACCCCGAGGAAGTCCCCATTTGCTCAGGAACCGGTGCGATCTTGAGGACCTTGCGGGCGGCCTCGAGGACCGATTGATCCATGACGGGATTGCCGCTTGGCCTCGCCAGTGAGAAGGCGCTGATGGTTCCGTCGCGCTCAATGGTGATCTTGAGCACGGTGGAGAAGTCGTGCTTGTGCTCGGTCGGAATGGACGTGGGCTGCTCCCACTGGCTGTAGAAGCGGTCATGAATGAGGGTGTGGTAGGCGTCGACGGTGCCGGGGTCGGCTCCGTTGCCACCCGTTCCACCCGCTCCGGTTCCGCCTCCTTTGGAGGCCATGAAGGCGGCTTTGGAGGCGGAGTTCCCCTTACCCTCTCCCTTGCCGGAGGAGGACTTGGTGGCATCGCCCGATTTCTTTTCACCGGAGACAGTTTTCTTCTCGGCGGAATCGGTCTTGTGCGAGGATTCACCAGCGGTCTTGGGGGAGGATTTGGTTTGGGGGCTGGCGGAGAGTTTCGGCGAACTGTGCGGGGAAGCTTGAGGCGATGCTTTTGCCGAGGGTTTCGGCGATGGCTTCGGAGAGGGTTTTGGCGAAGGTTTTGCAGTGGGCTTCGGAGTCGGCTTGGGTGACTCCTCGGGCTCCGGAGTCGGACTTGGCTTTGCTTCCGGTGTCGGAGTGGGCGTTTGCTTGGGAGTGGCCTTCGGAGTTGGGGTCGGGGTCGGGGTCGAAGTCGGTTTCGGTGTGGGAGTGGGAGTGGGAGTGGGAGTGGGAGTGGGAGTGGGAGTGGGAGTGGGAGTGGGAGTGGGAGTGGGAGTAGGGGTCGGCGTCGGAGTAGGTTCCGGCGTGGGGGTCGGCGTCGGAGTGGGTGTGGCGAGTGAAATGTCGGAAGGGACATCCGGTGTTGCGTCGGGTCGCGGAGTGGCCTTTTCCTTGGGGGAAGGGCGCGGCTTGGGAAGCTTGTCCGGAATGATGTCGTCGGGGAGCTTGGGCTTGGGCTCGATCACCGGTTCGGCCGTGGACTGCGCGGCCTGGGCGAAGGAGCCGGTCTCCATCCACGTGAGCTGGCCGGAGGGCTTTTTCACCGGCTTGTTGAACCACCAGATCAGGCCCGCGATCAGCAGGACATGGATCGTCGCAACGATGACGAAGGCCCGGCTGAAGCGGGGTTCCTGACGACTCATGGCGGGATTACTGGCCGGCGGCGGCGCCCTGATCCTCCGGACGGGTAATGACGCCGACCTTGGTGATCCCCGCCTTGTGGAGCAGATCCATGACGCGGACGAAATTCTGGACGGGGAGTTCCTTGTGAGGGCGGACGACAACGGCGAGTCCCGGTGTCTCCCGGCGCAACTGCTGGAGACGGGCCTCCAACTCATCCGCGGTCATGACCTGCTCATTCAGCTTGAGGACGTCGTTGCGGTCGACGGAGAGGGTCTGGACCTGGGCGGGGTTGATCTCGGTCTTGGCGGTGGCGCTGGTGGGCACGACCAGATCCATGCTGTTCTCGAGTAGCGGCGTGGTGATCATGAAGATGATCAGGAGCACAAAGGCGAGGTCGAGCAGCGGCGTCACGTTCAGCTCGCTGAGCGTGTGCATCGCGTTGCGGTCGGAGAATCTGCGCATGACCCCGTTTCCCTTGTG
The DNA here is from genome assembly GCA_947482345.1 of Spartobacteria bacterium. Lineage (GTDB taxonomy): Bacteria > Verrucomicrobiota > Verrucomicrobiia > Chthoniobacterales > UBA6821 > UBA6821. Next base: position 5,679 of record CANKJN010000035.1, on the reverse strand, counting down.
TCAGGAGCCGCGGCTCCCGTGGCTGACGTAGCGGTGCTCGATCTCGCTTGCGAGCTCGGCGGCGAAGTTGTCGCAGGAGACGATCATGCCGCGGACGCTGGTCACGAGGAAGTTGTAGCCGAACATCGCCGGGATCGCCACGAGCAGTCCGGTGACCGTCGTGATGAGGGCGCCGGAGACACCGGGCGCCATCGCGGCAAGGCTGGCGCTTCCGGAGGCCGCGATGCCGCCGAAGGCATCCATGACGCCCCAGACAGTGCCGAGCAGACCGACGAAGGGGGCACCGCTGACCGCCGTCGAGAGAATGATCATCTGGGACTCGAGCCTGAGCGAGGATTCCCCCACGGCGCGCTCCATGGCGGCCTGCACGGAGCGCATCTGCGCGGGGGTGATGCGCTCGGCATATTTCAGGCGGGCCTTGAATGTCTCGTCGACTTCGGTCGATCCGAGCACCTGAAAGCAAAGCTCCTCGCAGCCGGCCTTGTAGATCTCGAAGAGGGGGGACCCCTCGAACTCGAGGCCGGTCTCGAAGATATTCAGCGGCTCGCGGTCTCGGCGGAAAAGCGCCATGAACCGCTCGGACTGGCTTTTCGCAAAATTCAGGACGCGGATCTTGGTGATCATCACCGACCAGCTGAAGATCGAGCCGATGAAGAGGGTGAACAGGACGATCTTTCCCTCGAGGGTTGATTCGAGGAAGGCGTAGACGATTCCGCTGCCGAGCAAGAGAGACATCCCGAAGAGAATCACGGCGCAGGGCCCGTCGCCGCAAGGTTAAACCCAAAATTTGCTTCAGCCTATCAACCAACCGGATGTTCTCATCACCGCGTGAACCGGGTGACGAGTTCTTCATGCTGAGGGAAGAGACGCAGCAGTTCGGCGCGGCCCGGCATCTCGAAATCGGCAAAATCAAACCCCGGGGAGACCGTGCAGACGACAAGGGTGTGACCCTCTCCCGTTTCTTTTCCAACAACAGGGCGGGCGGCCTGCCAATGACCTGCGGAAACAATCTGATGCGTTCTCTCCCCCGCGGCCAGATCGCCGCCGAGAAGGGTTCGCCCGATGTTACCCTCCGGATCGAGGGTCACGAGCTCGAGGGAATTCCCGCCGTGGAAGTGCCAGATCTCATCGGAAGAGACACGATGCCATGCGGAAAACTCTCCCGCACGCAGCAGGAAGTGGATCGACGTGCAGGCCGCCCGCTCGCGCCCGTCGGAAAGAGTCACCCTCAGTGATGATCGAAAGGTCTCGGCATAGAATCCCCCCTCGGGATGAGGCTGCAGGCCGAGTCTTGAGATGATCTCATGAACGGGACGGGAAGATATCGGATCCATCCGACGATGATGCCCCCTAAGGATGCCCCGACAAGGGTAATACCAATGGTATAAGATCGGAGGGTATCGCGGATTGTGACTTTGCCATCCGTCCCCGGGACGGGTATTAAGGCGTGATGTCCCTGTCCTTTCTTCCGCTGATCACCGCCATGACCCTCGGTCTGGCGGCGGCAGGATCCGCGTTCGCCCAGGAGACGAATCAGGCAGGGGCGACGCCCGCAGTCGCAGCGGCATCTTCCGCCCCCGCCCCCTCGGGGAACCGCTACGATGTGCTTTCCAGAATGATCACCCCCATGGCGGGAGTCCTCCTCGGCGGATCCCAGTCCCAGGAACGCGCCCTCACGCTGCGCGCCACCGTGGGTCAGGTCGCGGGTCGCCTTCCCCAGGTCATCCAAGGGGCCGCTTTCAAGGCTCAGATCCAATACCCCGGCCGCATCCGCGTCGAGGCACCCGTCCTTGGCGAGACCCTCACGGTCTGCCGCAATGGGAACGAGGTCTGGGCCGTCCCCGGATCCAAGATCCAGTTCCTGCTCGCGCAGTTCAAACAGAAGCCGCGCCCTCAGCAGAAGAACGGCGCACCGCTTCAGCTTCCCTTCACCGCGCAGCAGGCGGTCCTTCTCCCGGCGCTATTCCAACTCGACCGCACCGCCGACGTGGCCGAAATCGGCGGGAGCTCCTGCCGGGTCATCTCCGGGGGACTCATGCCCGAGATCGCCAAGGCGGCCAAGGCCGAGGATTTCTCCGCAAAGCTCTGGATCTGCTCCGAGTACACCCCCAGGCGGATCGACATCCGCCGCAGCGACTTCGCAATGTCCTTCCTGATCGAGGAACTCACCTACGGCGCCGGATTTCCCGCCGCAACCTGGCAACCTCCCGCCGGAGCCACCGATGTCTACAAAGGCGATGCGGCCCAACTCGAGCAACTCCTCTACGTCCTGATGAACTCGCTGCAGATGAGCGCGGAAGACAAGCCGTGGCTCAATGAAGCGCTACCGGGAGGGGCCTCAACGGCCCCTCTCCGTTAGCAGTCGAGAGTCGAACGTCGAACGTCGAGGGTCGAGAGCAGGAAACCGCTGCGTCACCTGCCACTAAAATGAACCCCTTCCAGAGCTACTGATTTTCTCGCCTGCAGTGTTGATTGAAGTTCGATAGCCCTGGACTCTCGTCCCTCGACTTTCGACTTCAGCCGCTCTTCATCCTTCCTCATTCATCATTCATCCTTTTCTTTCCATGCCCCTTCTTCAACTCCGCGGCGTCACCCTCCGCTACACCGACCGCCCCCTGCTCGATCAGGTGGACCTTCAGATCGATCCGGGCGAGCGCGTCTGTCTGGTGGGGCGCAACGGAACCGGCAAGACAAGCATCATGCGCGTCATCGCCGGTGAGGAGAAACCGCAGGAGGGCGAGATCACCAAGCCGAACGGCGTTGTCCTCACGAGGCTTCCCCAGGAAGTGCCGGATGGGATCACGGGGACGGTTTTCGAGGTGATTCATGCCGGCCTCCGCGTCGGGGGCACCGAGGAGGATTGGGAGGCCGATGTCCGCGTGGAGGATCTGATGCAGGAGATGAACCTGCCCGCGGAGAAAGAGTTTCAGAGTCTTTCCGGAGGGCTGAAGCGCCGCGTCCTGCTGGCCCGCGCCCTGGTGGGACAGCCCGATGTCCTCCTGCTGGACGAGCCGACCAACCACCTCGATCTCGAATCGATCCTCTGGCTTGAGAACTTCCTGCTCAAGGTCAAGCCGACCCTCTTCTTCGTCACGCACGACCGCGCCTTCCTGCGGAAACTCTCCACCCGCATCGTCGAACTCGACCGGGGACACCTCACCAGCTGGGCCTGCGATTACGACACCTATCTCGAACGGAAGGGCGCCGCACTGGAGGCAGAGGAGAAGCAGTGGGCTGCATTCGACAAGAAGCTTGCCCAGGAGGAAGCCTGGCTGCGTCAGGGAGTGAAGGCGCGTCGCACGAGGAACGAAGGCCGCGTCCGCGCCCTCAAGGCCCTGCGTACCGAGCGTAGCAAACGTCGCGAGCGTACCGGCACGGCGAGGATCGAACTGCAGGAGGGGGCGAGCTCCGGGCAGAAGGTCATCGAGGCCAAGGATGTCAGCTTCGGTTACGGAGGAGCCCCGATCGTGAGCCACTTCAGCACAACCCTCTGGCGCGGCGACAAGATCGGCATCATCGGTCCCAACGGAAGCGGCAAGACCACCCTGCTGAAGCTTCTGCTCGGCCGCCTCGAACCCGAATCGGGATCGGTCGCCCTCGGAACCAAGCTCCAGATCGTCTACCTCGACCAACTCCGGGATCAGATCAACGGGGAGAAGAGCGTGGCTTGGAATGTCGCCGGAGAGTCCGAGACCGTCACCTTCCAGGGACGGCCGCGCCACATCCACAGCTATCTGGGGGATTTCCTCTTCCCCTCCGACCGGATCCGGATGCCGGCCAAGATGCTCTCGGGGGGCGAGCGCAACCGACTCCTCCTGGCGCGCCTCTTCCTGCAGCCCGCCAATGTCCTGGTGCTCGATGAACCGACCAACGATCTCGACGCGGAGACCCTCGAACTCCTCGAGGAACTCCTCGTAAGCTACGAGGGAACGCTGCTGCTTGTCTCCCACGACCGCGCCTTCCTCGACAACGTGGTGACCGGCACCATCGTCCATGAGGGGGAAGGGCGGTTCACCGAGTACACCGGCGGCTACGAGGATTGGCTGCACCAGCGCAAGGTGGCGGAAGCCGCGAAAATCGCCACCCCTCCCCAGCCCCCCGCTCCACCGCAAAAAGGGGTGAAAATCGAGAAGGGACGCAAGTTCCTGAATCGTGAACAACGCGAACTCGACGAACTTCCCGGCAAGATCGAGGAACTCGAAGCCAAGCAGGCGGAACTCTCCGAACGACTCGCCGACCCGGCCCTCTACCAGAAAAAGGATGGCGAGTTCCAGCGGGTGGAACAGGAACTCAATCAACTCCACCAGACCATCGAGAAGACCATGGCGCGTTGGGAGGAGTTGGAAGCGCTGAAAGCGGAGCTTTCATAAGAGAGTTAATCAGGAACTCAGGAAGGGGGGAAGGTGCGAGGGATCGTGAAGCGTAGCCTCGCTGGTTAGATCGCCTGCTCCCCGAGCGTCTGCATGATGAGCCTCGTATCCTCGCGAGCGTACTTCTCGCGCCAAAGTATCTCCTTCTCCAGATCTGCCTTTGTATCCAATCCAGCCGACTCAGCTAGAGCGCAGACAACGTCCCGGGCAAGATCAAGAATTTCGCGCATCAGGCTTGGACTCATACCAGCCTCCTCAAACAAGGCCTCTGGAAGCCGGGACTTGTCCCGGTGCCCGTATACTTTATTGCGGATTGCAAACACCTTTTTGAGCAGAGGCAACTTCAAATCGATAGCGTCGTTAAGTTGCCTTGCTAATACGGAATCCGTGGATTTGGAGTTAATGAGCACCCTGAGGGAGGTGCTATCGGTTCGCTTATCGAAAAGCTGATAGGAGATGATCGCAAACCCTTGGAATAGAGAGTGAATGGTAGCGTCGAAGAAGTCCTTATGATTCCCCCTGACCCGAGCAAACTGATCGAAGTTTGACTTCTCAACGAGCTCCCACCATATCGCGTAGCTTCGTGAGAGCTCGATCACCCGCTCTACCATCTCACGAACTGCGGACTGGTGCATTGTCATGCGATTAGAGTTCAAAATCTGCGACGATCTGAGTATCATTCGGTGATACAACTTATCAGGATTAAGGCATGCGGAGTACTAGATATTTTATTGGGGAAATTTAATTATCTTCCCGCGTATTTTTGGAAATTAACCGCTGATGACATAGTCGACTGAACTTCCACAAGGCAGGGCCTTCCCTTCACTCACAGCGACATGCTGATCGATGCCCATACTTGACTACTCCCATCCAAGTACCTAATCAATCTCCTAGCATCTGTGAGTTTTAATACGCTCATGGACATATTCCAATCGTTACAAAAAACCCAAATGAATCTTGAAAATATTTCCAAGTTAAGAATTAAAGCAGAAGCTGGTGATGCTGCTGCACAGTATGAGCTAGGAGAGATATATTTTTTAGGAAGCATTGTTCCCCAAAATATAGAAGAAGGGGTTATTTGGTATAGGAGGTCTGCTGAAAGTGGTGATGCCAGAGCTCAATCGGGTCTAGGATATATGTATTATAAAGGATTATTTTTTTCCACAGCCATCCCATAGAGGAGGCAAGTGGAAGGTAAAAGTGGTTGGGATAAAGTGGTGATGGACGGGGAGATTTTAACCTGCCACATGGCAGGGATATGCAAAAACAACCCCGCCCATCGGTAGGCAAGTTCACGATTTTGAGGCAG
>CANKJN010000034.1 GCA_947482345.1 Spartobacteria bacterium | reverse complement strand
TGGCGAAGGCCAGGATCATGCGGCCATCAATCGGATCGGTTTTAGCACGAACTCCCTCGCTGCGGGCGTAATCGCGGACCCGGGCCGGATTGACCATGGCCATCGGGATTGAGGATTTGGCAAGGAAGGCCATGAGCCCCCGCTCGTAACCCCCCGAGGCTTCAAAGACAACAAGAGGGTTCTTGCTGCATTTCAGATGCTTCAGAAGCTTGCGATGACCCGGTGGATCATTGCCCACGACTAAGGAGCAGTTCTCATTCTGGACCTGCAGGGTGGCTTTGGAGACGTCGATGGCGACGTATTCGATGGGATCAGGGGTGGTGGTGTGCATGGCTTTTCTCGGTCTTGTAGAGGTGAGCTCGCCGTGATCGAATCATGGGGCTCGGTCAACTGTTTGAGATCAAGCCAAGCTGCTGCGGGGGATCTCTGCTTTGCGTTGAACTCGGCTCAACACCGGTTCGGGACGCCAATCGATCTCTCCCGCAGCTTCCCCAGGCCTCCGGCCGGAGGCCTGGGGAGTCTTGGCTCTCCCCTCCCTTAACGAGAGGGAAGTTCTTCAGCCAGAAAGTTACGCTGCTTCAGACCTACAAGGTCGCTAAGGTGGGAACGGAGGAAGGGTAACTGTATCGGTTTTTTTCAAGTTCTCGGAATGCGACCTCATCAAAAACGCAGCGTCGAGTAGCTCTTTGCGATCGTTGCGTCCTTTGCGTAAAACATCTTCTGTTTCTTCTCTGAAACGTTTCCCTGCTCCAATTAGCGAAGAAGCTGAAAATCAAGATGGCTTCACTGGCGTCCTATCATCACTCAGCGTTCATCCTTTCCCTGCGGCACCTGGTGATCGTGTCCCTGGTGGCCTTCCCAGCGACCGAGTGATTCCTCGTGGAAATGACGCCCCCTGAAAAGGCGCGTGACCACGCCGTAACGTGGTGAGAAGAGGTATGCGACCCCCATGAAGAGGGCCATGAGCAGGACGATGCAGGGGCCGGAGGGGATGTTGGCGAAGAAGGAGAGCAGCAGTCCTCCGGTCGCACTCAGCAGGCCGAGAAAAGCACCACCCCAGAGCATCCGTGAGAAGGAGTCGGTCAGGAGATAGGCAGTCGCGGCCGGCAGGATGAGCAGTCCCAGCGAGAGCAGAACCCCGACCGCCTGGAGCGAGGCGACGAGTCCAAGGACCGTGAGGGCCAGGAGCCCTGTCTCGATCCATCCGATGCGGATGCCCGAGGCGCGAGCCACGGTGGCGTCGAAGAGGGTGAGTAGCAAGGGACGCTGGAAGAGGACCAGTGTCGTGAGTGTCACGAAAGCGGCCGCGTAGGAGATCCAGAGGTCGCCGTTTCCCACGCCGAGAATATTCCCGAAGAGGAAGTGGCTCAGGTCAACCTTCACCTTGGCAAAGCGGATGAGGACGATGCCGAGCGCAAAGGCGATGATGTAGAGCGAGGCGACAGCGGTCTCGTCCTTGAGCCGCGAGTTCCGGGCCATGAGCTGGCCGCCGATGGCGACGAGCAGGGCCGCCATGAGTCCGCCCAGGAGCAGTCCGAGAGTCGAGAGTCCGACCAGCATGGCGGCCACTGCAAGGCCAGGCAGGAGCGAGTGGGAGAGGGCGTCGGCGAGCAGTGCCTGACGCCTCAGGATGATGAAGGTGCCCAGGAAGCCGTTGGTGAATCCGATCAGTGCGCACGAGAGGAGCGCCCGCTGCATGAAGGCGTAGCCGAAGGGCTCCGTCAGCGGCGCGAGGAGGTTGGAGAGAGTGCTCATGCGCGGTCGTGATGGTGATGCCCCCCGGAGTAGACAGCGGTGCCGTAGGCGCATTCCAGGTGCTGAGGGGAAAGGACCTCTGCCGTCGGTCCGCAGGCGATCATCTCGCCGTTGAGCAGGACGGCCATGTCGAAGAGTTCCGTGGCCTCGGAGAGCGCATGATGGGAGACGAGCAGAAGCTTGCCCTGCTCCCCGAGGGTACGGAGAGCCTTGGCCAGGGCCCCGGCGTTTCCCTTGTCGAGTCCGGCGAAGGGTTCGTCGAGCAGGTAGAGATCCGCCTCCTGGGCCCAGGCTCTTGCAAGGAAGGCCCGCTGCTGCTGCCCGCCGGAGAGTTCCTTGATCTGACGACCCGCCAGCGGTGCCAGGTCGAAAAGTTCCAGTGCGTGTTGGACGGCTTCGTTGTCCGCCTTGGAAAAGGATCCCAGCAGGCCGACATGATGGTAACGTCCCATCTCGACGAGTCCCCGGACGGTGACCGGGAAATCCCAGTCGACCGACTCCCGTTGGGGAAGGTAGGCGATCCTTGGCGCCGCCTTCGCAATCTTCTGATTGGCGATGGTGATGGTTCCCGTTTCGGGGACGACCAGACCGGCGACCGCCTTGAGAAGCGTCGATTTGCCAGCACCATTGGGTCCGAAGAGGCCAACGCGGTGGCCGCGGGAGAGGCTCAGGGAGAGGTGATGGATCGCCGGTACCCGGTGGTAACTCACCGTCAGGTCCTCGATGTTCAGAAGTGGCGATGGATCCCGGGGAGTCATGGAACGGGGGATTCGGGAATCGTGAGGACATCCTCGAGGGAGCGATTCGCCCAGTAGCTTGCAGTGATCGGTGCCATCATGCCCTCGGGTTGGAATTCGACACGCACGGCATGGGGTGTCCCGTCGCTCCACTCGGCGGTGATGAGCAGATCGCTGCCGGGAGGGATCTCCATGTCCGTGCCGTATTCACCCGGAGAGAGGAGGTTCTTCTCCGTCATGATGGTCTTTCCCTCGAGCGAGACTGCGCATCGGATGGGGGAGGGGGCAGCCCGGAGCAGAAACCGGCCGCGGAGAACTCCTTTCGAGCCTTCATCCCTGACCATGGAATTCGGAGCCGATGAGGCGCTCTCCGAGGAGCTTTCCACGGTGCTGAGGGTAAGCCGGCAGACAGGCACCAACACCGCCGCAAGCAGCAGCAGGATCAGGCAGAGCCGGAGTAGTGGATTCCCCTTCATGGACGGATGCTGATACTACCCCTTGCCGGGGGAAAAGGGAAAGCCGCCTTATCGGTCAATGCATAGGTCAATGCCATCCGACATCGGATGTTTCAAGCGGCAGGAAGGAAGGAGTATGCCGCCACGGCGATCAATCCGCCCCCCGCCGCACGGATGGAGGTTCCGAAACGACTGCCGCCGATCGTCGTTGCGAAGAGGATGCCGACGGCGTGGAGCGTGACGGTTGCTGCGACCATCCCAACCAGGAAGAGAGAGGGGGCGATACCCTGCGGCATTTCGGACCCGTGGGCGAAACCATGGCAGGCCCCGGAAAGCACAACCACGGCCAGGGCAACTGAAAGGTACGGTTTCCAGGCCATGCCGAGTGCGGTTCCGAGCAGAAGCATCGAGGCGCCGATTCCATGCTCGATCATCGGCCGGGGCATGGAGCCGATACCGGCAAATCCCCCGAGGATCATCGGAAGGATAAAGGCGCAGGGGAGCATCCAGAGGGCGCGGCCCCCGAGTTGAACCGCCCAGAGACCAACGGCGACCATGACGAGAAGATGGTCGGGACCGGTGAAGGGATGAAGGAAACCGGACGCTGTCGCGGCGTTCGGATTCCCTGCGTGGAATGCCACCGGATGAGCCATGGCCGGGAGTGCGGATCCAAGGAGCAACAGAAGTGGGAAGAGGCGCCTCATGTCGATCATGCTAGTATGGCCCGGAACCCTCCGCATAGTTCAAAACGGGGACGTTTGCAGAGAGGGCGGGCCTGTGGCATCTTTTTGTTCATGGCGTCACCAGTTTTCCATTTGCCCCATCCGGCAGCACTCGGCGCTGGCGCCCCGCTCCTGCTTGCTCTCTAATTGTCCCCCGGCACAGCGCGTACCTTGGGACCCGTGCCCGGCCCACACCTTATGAACAACGACCGAGTCCTCATTTTTGACACGACGCTCCGCGACGGCGAGCAATGCCCCGGCGCCTCCATGAACCTGCGCGAGAAGCTGGAGATCGCCCGCCAGCTTGCACGCCTTCAGGTCGATATCATCGAGGCCGGATTCCCCGTTATCAGCGACGGTGACTTCGAGGCCGTCCAGACGATTGCCGGCGAGATCTCAGGCCCTGTCATTGCCGGCTTGGCCCGCTGTGTTCCCAAGGACATCGAGGCAGCCGGCCGCGCCCTGCTGCCTGCCGGCGACCGCGCCCGCATTCACGTCTTCCTTGCCACCTCCAAGATCCACCGCGAGCACAAGCTCAAGAAAGCCAACGAGGAGATTCTGCGTCTGGCCGCCGAAGGGGTGCGCCAAGCCAAGGCCTTCACCGCCGATGTCGAGTTCTCACCCGAGGATGCTTCGCGCACCGAGCCTGAGTTCCTGGCGGAGGTCGTGCAGGCCGCGATCGAGGCGGGTGCGACCACGGTGAACATCCCTGACACCGTCGGCTACGCGATGCCGCAGCAATACGCCGACTTGATCACCTACCTTCGCAAGCATGTCCGCGACATCAACAAGGCGGTCATCAGCGTCCATTGCCATGACGATCTCGGTATGGCCGTCGCCAATTCCCTGGCCGCCGTTCAGGCCGGAGCCCGGCAGGTCGAGGGGACATTCAACGGCATCGGCGAGCGCGCCGGCAACGCCGCCCTCGAGGAAGTGGTCATGGCGATCAAGACCCGTCCCGATGTCTTTGCCGGACTCTCCACCGGGATCGCTACCAAGGAGATCCTCAAGACATCCCGACTGATCAGCCGCCTAAGCGGCCTGCAGGTCGCCCGGAGCAAGGCGATCATCGGCGAGAACGCCTTCGCGCACGGATCCGGCATCCATCAGGACGGCATCCTCAAGATGCGCGAGACCTACGAGATCATGGATCCCCGCGACGTGGGCTGGGGTGGCACCGACCTTCCGCTGACCAAGCACAGCGGCCGCCACGCCATGGTGGCCCGACTGGAACAACTCGGCCTCAGTCTGACCGAGGCTGAGATCGCACCGATCTTCACCCGCTTCAAGGAGTTGGGTGATAAGAAGAAGTTTGTTTATGACGACGATCTGGTCGCGCTGGCCGGCGATGCGGTCGCCGGTGAGACCGGAGCCTATGCCCTGGAGTCCCTGCAGGTGGTCTGCGGCGGAAGCGCCGTGCCCACCGCCACCGTCAAGCTGCGTCATCAGGGCGGCATCCTTGAGACGGAAAGCCCCGGTAACGGCGCCGTCGATGCCGCGATGAAGGCCATCGACAAACTGGTCGGCAAGAACGGCCATCTCGCCGTCTACTTGGTCGAGGCCGTCACCGAGGGACAGGATGCGCTCGGCGAGGTGACCTTGAAGGTCGACTTCGGCGACGGCCGCCTAATCACCGGCAAGGGAGCCTCGACGGATGTGATCGAGGCCTCCGCCCGCGCCTACGTCAACGCCATCAACCGATCCCTTCTCATGCAACAGACCACCCCTGGAATTGAAATGCCGGTCGTGTGAGGCGAGAGACGTTTTTTCGAACATTCCAACGCTTCAGTGGTCCAAACAAGTTCTCCTATCTCCCAACTACCAGCACCCAACCATCATGAATAAAACGCTCCTCATCGTTCTCGGTGTCATCCTCATCATCATCCTTGCCGCCGTTGGCAGCTACAATGGGCTGATCGGCAGTTCTCAGGCTGTCGACTCCTCGTGGGCCCAGGTGCAGAATGTCTACCAGCGCCGCGCCGACCTGATCCCGAACCTCGTGCAGACCGTCCAAGGCGCCGCCAACTTCGAGAAGTCTACGATTGTCCAGGTCACCGAGGCACGCGCCTCCGTCGGCAAGGTCAATATCAATCAGAACCAGGCCCCGGCCGACGCCGCCCAACTCGCCGAGTATCAGAAGGCGCAGGGACAACTCGGCACCGCCCTCTCCCGTCTTCTTGTGGTGGCCGAGAATTACCCCGACCTCAAGGCAAGTGCCAACTTCCGCGACCTTCAGGCACAGCTTGAGGGAACCGAGAACCGCATCACCGTGGAGCGCGGCCGGTTCAATGCCGCCGTGCAGGAGTACAACACGAAGATCAAGAGCCTTCCCACCGTCTTCTTTGCAGGATTCCTCGGTTTCCAGCCCAAGCCTTACTTCCAAGCTACTGCCGGTGCGGAGACAGCTCCCGCCGTGAAGTTCGACTTCAACGGTGCTCCTGCCGCGAAGTAAAGCGCTGGAAAACAACTCATGCTTCCACGCCTTCTCCTGATACTGCTTCTCCTCGTGGGGGGCGGCATGGTGGAGGCGTCGGCAGGGGAGACTCTTCCGCCCGCTCCCCGGCAGTATGTGACGGATGAGGCCCGGGTGATTGCCCCCGGGCTCCTCGCGCAGTTGAACCAGCGGTTGGGTGCCTTCGAGAAGGCGACATCGACCCAGATCGTCGCGGTAGTTTATCCCAAACTTCCCGAGGGGGCCGCGCTCGACGACTATGCCCAGAGGCTCTACTCCGCCTGGAAGATCGGTACCAAGAAGAACTCCAACGGGGTTCTCATGCTCGTCTTTGTGCAGGACCGCAAGATGCGGATTCAGCCTGGCTACGGTCTCGAGGGGGCGATGCCCGACGCGCTCTGCAGTCGGATCATCCGGGAGACGATGGCCCCCGCCTTCCGTGACGGCAAGTATGGCGCGGGCCTCGCCTCGGGGATCTCCGCCGTCATGCAGGCGACCAAGGGGGAGTACAAGGGGACAGGCCGGAAATCCGACAAACCGATGACCCTTCTTGATTTTCTCTTCTCACCGCTCGGGTTTTTCCTCCTCGTGATGATCGTCCTCGTGGTCATCAACCGCAACAGGCGCGACGTGGGCCGGGGTGATATCAGTCCCGGAGCAGCCGCAGCGACCGGGTTTTTCTTAGGCGGTATGGGTGGAGGGGGCGGTTCCGGAGGAGGGGATTCGGGTGGGTTTTCCGGCGGCGGAGGCGAGAGCGGCGGCGGGGGATCAAGCGGAGACTGGTGACCATGAGCAGTTTCCTGAAAACAAAAAAATGGGAGGAGGAGCGCCATCTGATCGGTGGAATCATCCTGCTGTTGCTGATTTTTCTGGGGTATTCGATCCCCACACTCGTGACGCTCCTGATGATGCTCCTCGTTTCGTGGATGGCCATTATTTCCTTCACCGGATTCCGCACCGCGATGATCGTCTCCGGAGGGAGCTTCCTGGTGCGCTTTCTTGTTCTGGCTTTTCAGCACGGCAAAATGATCGGGGGAGTTTCCACGGGGTGGATGGAGTCGTTGGAGGTCTCTCTCGAGAACTGCGTGCTCGTTTCGATGATTTTCGGCGTCGTGATCTGGATCAGGAAAATTCTCCACTCCAAACAGGCTGGCTTCGACGAGGTGCTTGGAGCCATCAATCTCTATATCTGGATCGCGATCATCTACGCCTGCCTGTACTCAATCATCTCGCGGAGCGTGCCGGATTCCTTCCATCTGGACCAGCAGTTGGTCATGGGAACCGACATCCCGCAGATGAAGCGCAACTTCAATGAGCTCTTCTATTTCAGCTTCGTCACCCAGACCACACTTGGCTACGGCGACATCGTTCCGGTGGGCCATCTGGCCCGCTCGCTCGCCATCTCCCAGGCGATCATCGGCCAGTTCTACGTGGCTGTCGTCCTGACCTATATCCTCAATCTCTGGATCCGTGACCTCGGTCAGCATGGGGATCCGAAAGGAGATCAACCTGTTTCCAAACGGAATCACGGCAAGGGCGGGTGAATATCTGACTTTTCCGCTTCTTCGCTATTTGGAGTAGGGAGATGTTTCGGAAAAGAAAGGCAATGAGTTTCACGCAAAGGACGCAGCGGTCGCAACGTGGAATCAATCGATGATATCGGCGGTAAGAAAAGTGTGAGAACCCACCCCTTCCGTTCCAGCGAACAGTCCTCTTTGGCCACGCTTTGGCGACCTTAGTGCCCTTTGCGTGAAACAGCATCTTTCAATGACTCCACTCAAATAGGTGTGGCGCTGTTTTTTTGGGCACTTCCTTAAGAAACGTTGGACAGATCGGGTCGGGTCTGTAGCTTTACGGCCCCGTTTTCTATCACATGACCAAGATTCCCGATCCCTACCGTCAGATCTCGCCGAACCCCTGGCATGACGTCTCTCCGGGGGAGCAGTCCTGCAAGGGGATCGTGCAGTCGATCATCGAAATCCCGATGGGAAGCTCCAACAAGTACGAACTCGACAAGGAGACGGGTCTGCTGAAGCTCGACCGCGTCCTCTACTCCGCAGTCTACTATCCTGCAAACTACGGCTTCATCCCGCAGACGCTGGCCGACGACGGTGACCCTCTTGATGTCCTCGTGCTCGGGGCCGAGCCCGTCTATCCCCTGACCCTCGTGAAGACCCGCATCATCGGCCTCATGGTCATGAAGGATCAGGACGAACTCGATCACAAGCTCATCGGCGTTCCTGTCGGCGATCCTGAATACAGGAACTGCAACGATGTGCACGAACTCCCGGCCCACCGTCTTGCCGTGCTGAAGCGTTTCTTCGAGGACTACAAGACCCTTGAGGAGAAGTCCGTCATCGTGGACGACATCCTCCCGGCCAAAGAGGCCCTGCCCGTGATTGAGGAATCCATCGCCACCTACCGAACCTGGCGTGCCGGTGGGGAAGTGATCCTGAATCAGCGCTTCCCCAAGCATAAACTTGCGTAGGGCGTAAATCGAAAATGCACTATAAAGCAGAAGATTACTCTAAAGCGTCGCCGGTTTGACTTGGGTACTCGCGGGTGTCGAGAACTGGCCCATGGCGAGCGAGAGGGAGGCTAGGCTGGTCAGGTAATCGGCCCTGGCTCCCGCCTGCTCGAAGCGCGCCGCAGCGAGCGCGCTCTGGTTGGAAATCAGATCGGTGATGTTGGCGAGTCCGTTTTGGAAGGCGGACTGCACAGAATGGAAGTTTTCCTCCGCGGAAACCACCAGCGAGTCGGCGTAGGTAACACGCTTGCAGGCCTTGAGGGAGTCGTTGTAGGAGGTCCAGACATCCTGCGTGGTCTGCAGGCGAGTCGATTCAGCGTTGGCCCGGACCTCCGACTCCTCGGCCTGACGCTTCTTGACCCGCTCCACGCGCTGGAATCCGTCGAAGAGATCCCAGCTCATGACCGCGAATCCCGAGGCATGGTTGTAGGTGCCGTTGAAGTTGCCGCTCACATTGTTGAGATCCGCTCCGTATCCGTAGGTTTCGCTCGACCAGGTGCCGACCAGGGAGACTTTCGGCATGAAGTCGGCCTTGGCCCGCTGGACGGCGGCGCGGCTGGCCTTGATCTCGGCGGTTCTGGCCGCGAGATCGGGGCGCTTGGCGATGGCGATATCAATCAGGCGATCCACATTGCCGGAGATGCCCTGAAGGTCGGTCTTTCCACCGGGAGTGCCGACCTTCAGCGGCGCATTCGCCTGCAGTCCGGCGGCGACGCGCAGATTGCCTAGCGACACCTCGGCATTCCGGTCGGCGGCCGCCATGTCGAAATCCGCCTGTGCGAGCGTCTTGCGTGCGGCATCCAGTTCGGGCTTGGTGCCGAGTCCGTTGGCGATCTGTGCCTCCACCATGGCAAGGATCGTCGTGGAAAGCTCGAGGTTCGCCTTGGCGGCCTGCTGCTGGGAGAGGGCGGCTACATGGGCGAAGTAGGCCTGCTGGATGGCGAAGACGGTGGTCTGGATACGGCGACTGAAGCTGAGGTTGGCGGCATCCAGCAGAGCGACCGTTCGCCGGACATCCGCAGCCCGCCTGCCGAAATCCAGCAGGAGGTACTCGAGTTCCAGTCCGGGATTGATGCTCAGGCGGCCGTAGGTCTCGGGGCCGGTCTGGATGGGGTTGTATCCGTTGTCAAATCCCCCCGTGGCCGTGAATCCGAGTTGCGGATAGTAGATCGCCTTGGCCTCCCCGACCGTGGCGGCTGATGCCAGGGCTCCGAACCAGGCGGAGCGGGTCTGCGGATTATTGGCCAGGCCCAGCTCGATCAGGGAGGAGAGCTCGTAGGATCGTGCCGGGTCGAAGGAGGTGGCCGTCTCGGCGAGTGGATACGGTTTTTTGACAACCAGCCCCCGCGTGACCACGGATCCGGGGGAGTCGCTTTGCTTGGCAGCCAGTTGGCAAAGGAATCCCAGCGTGGCAATTAGCGTTGCCGCGCTTCTCAGTGCTCTTTTAGGATGAAGGGATGTCACGGTGGATCCTGTTGCCTGCTGTTTTCGTCAGCCTGACGATGACCGGCTGTGACCCGCAAATCAACATTGCGGGTGCCTATTTTCCTGCCTGGCTGGCCTGCACCCTCGGCGGGTTGATCCTTTTTTGGGGATTGCACCTCGTGTTCCTGAAGGTGGGACTGCTTCCCTACCTGATCCCTCTGCCGCTTGTCTACGGAGCCTTGATTACTTCGCTGACCTGTATCCTTTGGCTTCTCTTCTTCGCCGTCAAATGAGCGAGAATCCCGCCATCTCCCCGGACTCTGCGGCGAAAGTCCCCACCGCTCGTCCGAAGCCGACTTTCCGGCGCATTCTCGGGCTCCTGATCTCGATTGCCTCCTTTCTGGCGGCCGCTGTGCTGGCGATGAAGGTCGATGCGAACATCAGGACCAATCCCCGCACCGAGGACGCACAGGTGCGAGCCAATGTGATCGGAGTCGCCCCTCAGGTGGGTGGCACGATCACGGCCATCCATGTGAAGGACAATCAACTTGTTCGCAAGGGGGATCTGCTTTTCGAACTCGATTCGCGTCCCTATGCGGCCGAAGCGGAGAAGGCCAAGGCGCAATTGGCCCTTACCGAGCTTGAGATCCAGGCCTACAAGGACCAGATCGCTGCCGCGGAGGCTCAACTCAAGCAGAGCGAGGCCAAGGCGGCCTACGCCGTCGACTATGCGAAGAGGGTGCAGGCCCTTGTCGGCAATCTCTACGTGACGGTCGATAAAAACCAACTCGCCCAGACCGAGGCGATCACCGCCACCGACAAGGTCGCCCAGGACAAGGCGGCACTCGAACGGGCACGGAATCTTCTCGGGGAACAGGGTGATGTGAATGTGCGCCGGGTTGCCTCTCAGGCGGCGTTGAGGGATTCCGAGTTGAAGCTTTCCTACTGCAAGGTCTACGCCACATGCGACGGCTATGTGACCAACCTTCAGATCACACCCGGTGCTTATGCCGCCGTGGGTGAACAGATCTTCTCGCTGGTCGACAGGAAGATCTGGTACGTCCTGGCCAATTTCCGGGAAACAGACCTCAAGAGGATGCGCCCCGGAATGAGCGCGGATGTCTACCTGATGGCCGAGTCCGGAAAAAAACTGCGGGGGATCGTCCAAGGGGTTCCCAAGGCCGTCGTGGCGCTCAACAGTCCCTCCAACAATGCTCCCGGAGGGGAGGGGCTTCTGTCACGGGTCTCCCCCACGATCGACTTCATCCTCCTGGCCCAGCGCTATCCCGTGAGGATCATTCTGGACGAGCAGGAAGGTCACTCCTTCCGGATGGGCGGTACGGCTTCGGTGATTGTCCATACCGGCAGCGATATCGAGGAGGGGATGCAGGTCATTCAACGTCTGCAGAAAGTGGAGGATGCCGAATTTGTTTCCCCGTTGGGCAGCGCCGGGCGGATTCCGCTTCAATGAGCGACGCTTGGCGCCCCGCGTGCAGGTTGGCGCTTGCAGTGGCGCTGGCGATGCTGACCATCCTGACGCTCAAGTTTCCCCACCTTTTCAGGGCGATGCTCGCCGTCTCCCTGCTTGCGAATCTTCCCACTTTCCGCAGGAGCACGATGCGCCAAAGGCTCATCCTGGTCTGGGTTGCAGGCGCCATGGGGAGCGTTGTGGAGGCCTTGTTTCTGGATGCCCCGTGGCTCTACGTCCCGTCCTACATGCTCCTCATCTTTGGCACGATGGCACTCGCATCCAGGAGTCGTGACGCCGCAACGATGACGCTCCTAGTCTATGGGCTGAGCGGATCCCTCATTTCCGGGAAAATTGCCGATTCGGCACCGATCATGGGGGGATTTTACAGAACCCTTGCCGTGACCATCGGGATCTTTGCCGCCGCCGCCGCCTTTTACATCATTCCGTTGAGGAAGGGATACCGCCCCCAGCTTCCAGAACCGGTGAACTTCCGGAGCCGTGAGACCTTCTTTCTGGGGTTTGTGGGTGTCTGCTGCCTGATCGCCGGACATACCCTGGTTGCCGACAACAAGGTCTTTGTCATCATGGGAGGTATCCCTTGGGCCATTCAGTTGCTCTCTGCCTCACGACCCGCCCTCATGGCACGCCTCACGGGTGCCGTGTTGGGAAGCATTGTCGCGTTTTTCACCCTCTCCGTTCTGTCCGCCTCCACGAATAATGTCGCGGTCTACTTGTCCGTGATCTGCCTCATCATGGGAACCATCGGATATCTGGGATATCGGTTTCCTTCGTTCAAGCCCGGGTGCGCCCAGTTTGCAGTCTGCTTCATGATACCCACAGGAATGCTCCCGGGGCCGATCCGGAACTTTCATCAGGTCCTCTCGATCATCGAGGCAATGTGGATCGGGATCATCCTGGCCTCGCTTCTTTACTTCCTTCACCAGTGGTTGCTCAGCGTGGAAAAAATAGTCGAGGATTCCGGTCGGACGCAAACCGGAGGATAGCGGCTACTCATCCTCCCACTCGGGGAGTTGTGACTCGTCGGCGGGATCAAATTCACTTTGCCGCCGTCCTTGATGATTGCGTTCGCCCCCCGGGGTGAATCGGGCGACGGCGCGGGCGACCTCCCATCGCTCGGTGAGATCCTCGGGAAGTTCCTCCAGAAAGCGCGAAGGACGCTGGAAGGCTTCGCCGTAACCGGCATTGAGACGCAACTCGGGGTAGGTGAGGTAGAGTTCCTCCTTGCATCGGGTGACCCCGACATAGAAGAGGCGCCGTTCTTCCTCGAGCGCCGATTCATCCTCCAGGGAGCGGGCTCCGGGGAACATTCCCTCCGTGAGCCATGCTAGGAAGACGGCCTGCCATTCTAGGCCCTTGGCCTGATGGATGCTCGAGAGGCAGACGCGGTCCTCCTCGTCGTCGCGTCCCGTGACCTCGCTGGTCTCGGTGCCGCCAAGGAGAGTCAACTGGGCAAGGAATTCATCAGTCTGCTCGAACTGCTTCGCGTAGTTGGCGAGCGTGTTCAGATCATCTCGACGCGCCTCGTAGTTCGCGAACTTCGCCTGCATGTAGTCGTCGTAGAGTCCAGAAGTCACCGCGGTGATCATCTCGGAGGGTGGAGCCGGCACGCCCATGGGGGCGAGCTTTGCCAGCGTCCCGATCAGCTGGGACCAGGCTCCGGCCGCCTTGGAGGGGGGCTTGCATCCCTTCTCGAGACGGGAGAAGAGACGGCTTCCCTCCAGCAGTTTGGCAGACTGGAGCCAGAGATTTTCGGCGGTTTTCGACCCGATGCCGGGAAGGAGACGCACCATCCGCTTGAAGGCGACCTCGTCGTTCGGGTTGATCGCGAACTTCAGGAAGGCCGCGACATCCTTGACGTGCGCCTGCTCGAAGAAGCGCAGTCCACTCGTGATCCCGAAGGGAATACCTCGCCGCGTGAACTCGAGTTGGATCTCCATCGAGTGGTAGTGGGCCCGGTAGAGGACGGCGATCTCTCGGAAGTCGATTCCCTCGTCGTGGAGTTCCAGCACGCGCTGGGCGATGAAGGAGGCCTGCTCGTTGTTGGTGGCGAGCGGAACAAGGGCCGGTTTCGTGATCGCCGGCTTGCGGACGGCCCGAAGCTCCTTGGGGAACTGGCGCGGATTGTTCAGGATGGAGGCGTTGGCCAGTTCCAGTACCTGCGGAACGCTTCGGTAGTTCGTCTCGATCCGGTGGATGACGGAGTCGGGGTAGCGCTTGGGGAACTCGAGGATGTTCGCGAAATCAGCCCCGCGCCACGAGTAGATCGACTGGGCGTCGTCACCAACGACCATGATGTGCTTGTGGGAAGCCGCCAGCGTGTCGATCAGTCCGGCCTGGAGGCGGTTGGTGTCCTGATACTCATCGACAAGGATCGCCCGGAACCGACGCTGGTAGGTTGCCGCGATCTCGGGACTAGTGAGCAGGAGTTCGTGGGTCTTGGAGAGGAGGTCGTCGAAGTCGAGGGCATTGACCTCCTTCTTGCGACCTTCGTAGGCCGTGGCGACCTGTGCGATCTGATCCTCCAGGTCGATGAAGTAACGGTATCGGCGGGCTAACAGGGTGCGGAGAGTCTCGCCCGTGTTGCAGCCGAGGCTGATGAGTTCGGCGAGAACCTGTCCCTTGGGAAATCTCTTGTCATTGGTGCGGAATCCCAGTCGCGCCACCACGGACTCGAGCAGTTCCTCCTGATCCTCCCGGTCCATGATGGTGAACCCTTCACGGAATCCGACTGCCTCGGGATGGCGGCGTAGGATCCTGTGACCGATCGAGTGGAAAGTGCCGCTCCAGAGCCCCTCGGAAGCCCCCGGCAGGAGGTCGTTCACCCGTTCGAGCATTTCGCGGGCGGCCTTGTTGGTGAAGGTCAGCAGAAGGATCTCACCCGGCCTGTATCCCTGCTCAAGGAGCCAGGCGACGCGGTAGGTGAGGGTGCGGGTCTTGCCGCTACCGGCGCCAGCGATCACGAGATGGGCTCCTGCGGGGGAGGTGACGGCCTCGAGTTGCTGGTCGTTGAGCGCTTCCGCGAAATCGATCGCGCTCCCGCTTCCGGGGGAGGGGTGGAGCTGGTAGCTCCTGCTCATCGGGAGGAGGAGGGGGTGTAGCGATTGACGTTGTAGAAATGCTTTTTAGCTGTCTTCTGCGCCGCCTGACCCTTGGGAGTCTTGACTTTGCCCTTCTTTCTGGAGCGTGAAGTGACGGCAGCGGGTGCCTCTTGGGGGAGCCCGAGGGCCCACCTCAGCATCCTTGCCGAGTCGGTGAAGACCCGGTCCTTGCTGCTTCCAAGAATGACACAGATCACTTCGCGGCCGCCATGCTCCCCGCTGCTCACCAGGCAGTGCTTCGCCTTGTCCGTGTAACCGGTCTTCATTCCGGTGCAGAACCAGTTCTCGCGCATTGTCTGGTTGGTATTGCGTAGTACGTGGAGATGGCCGTCGGCGTAACGGAAGGGATGATACTTGGTCGCCATGATCGGGCGGAGGGTCTGGTTGGCGTAGGCGGCCCGGGCGATTTTCGACATGTCAGCGGCGGTAGAATATTGGTCCTCGGCCGGCAGGCCGTTGGGATTGAGGAAATGGGAGGAGGTGGCGCCAAGTGCAGCGGCACGCCGGTTCATCATGTCGGCAAAGGAATCCAGCGACCCTCCCACATCACGACCCAGGGCGCGCGCCACATCATTGGCGCTCTTGACCAGAAGGGCGGTGAGCAGTGCTCCCCGGGTGTAGGAGGAACCGGGCTTGAGTTGGAGGGTCGTCGGTTCGGTGATCTCATCGATCGGTTCGATGACGACCTCTTTACCGAGATTTCCCTGCTCTGCAACGATCAGCGAGGTGAGGAGTTTCTGGGTGCTGGCGACCGGGCGCCTCTCTCCGGGGTTGCGCTGGTAGAGGACGTCGCCCGAGGCCGCATCGATGACCACGACGGAGGCTCCCTTGACATCGGGAGGAAGGTCCGGGTTGGCAGCACGAAGCGCGCTGGAAATCAAAAGGAGTGCGGTCGGCAGGAATCGGCGAAGGGACATGGGGATTGTCGGATGAATCGTCGGGGGTGCGGGTTTTTTAGGGAATGGCCGCGGATGGTGCAGGAGCGGAGGAGGGGTTGGCAACCGATTTGGCAATCCTTGCCTCCAGCGCCGCATCGCGGGTGGCTCCCAGATCAAGGGCGCGCTGATAGTGGCGGCGCGCCTGTTCGATGAGGGGAGGGGTCCTGCCGATGTAGAAGACGGCGAGGTTGAAGTTCGCGTCGGCGTAGTCGGGATTGAGTTCCACGGCACGACGCAGTTCCTGCTCCGAGACCTCGCTCCATCCCCTGCGGCCGGCCGCGATCCCCAGATAGTTGTGCGCACGGGGATTCTTCCCGTCATGGCAGACGGCCTGCATCAGGTCTGCGACAGCCTCGGTATCGTTGTTCTGCTCGAGCGCGTTCATCCCTAGAAGGAGCCATGCAGCGCCGTTGCCGAGGTCTAAAGAGAGGGCCCTCTTCAGGAGGGTGCGGGACTCCTCCGTCTTACCGAGCCGTGTCTTGACTGCGGCCAGACTAACCAAGATCGGAACGGAATCGGGCGTGGTCGCAGAGGCCTTCGCGTAAAGTGCCTCCGCTTCATTGATGTTTCCGGCAGAGAAAGCTCTCTCGGCACGGAGAACCAGGTTCTTCTGCCCCTGGGGCGTGGCGGTTTGGCTATCCGATGCCGCTTCCAGTTGCTCAAGGCAGCCGAACCAAGCGACCGCCATCAGGAGCAATGCGCCATTCCGTGACATCATGCCCCGGCGTTGGTGCCGCAGGAACCAGGGCGTGCGGAGAGTTCCGCGGAGCGGTTGCGGGCGGCACGGATTGCACCGCGGACGATCCTGGGAAAATTCGATTCATCCAGAACTCCGAGTCCGGCGGCGGTTGTGCCCCCGGGACTGGTGATCTCGGAACGAAGGGCCAAGGGAGTCTCGCCCGTCTCCGCCACAAGGGCGGCCGCGGAGGCAAGGGCTCCGGTGGCTAGGGTCTTCGAGAGTTCAGGATCGAGGCCACCTTCCACCCCTCCCTGTGCCAGGGCTTCCAGCATGAGAAGTGCAAAGGCGGGGCCGCTGCCGCTAACGGCTGTGACTGTGTCGAGATCCGATTCCTTCACCTCGACGACCGATCCCACCGAGGCGAAAATCCGGGAGGCTGTTTCAAGATCGGCTGGGGTCGATGTGGCATCGGGGGCTATGGCCGTGACTCCCTTACGGAGACGAACGGCTGTGTTGGGCATGGATCGGATCAGCCTGATCTTTCCGCCGGTTGCCTGGAGGATGTCGGAGGAGTGGATGCCGGCCACGATCGAGATCACGAGCTTTCCCGCCAGTTCGGTGGTGACGGAGGCGACCACGTCGAGAACCTTGGCCGGCTTCACGCAGAGAAAGACCACATCGGCATCCTTCAATGCGTCGTCATTGGACCCGGCGGCAACCACTCCAAGGGTTGATGCTGATCTTTCCGCCGACTCGGGTGTCGATGCGGAGAGGGTGATTTGATCGGCTTCCGTGATGCCGGAGGCAAGCATTCCCTTGATCAGGGCGCCGCCCATTCTTCCTCCTCCAAGGATCGCGATTCTCATACCCGGATCGTAGGCGAAGTGTGCCGGAAGGGGCAAACCTTCAAGCAACCTGTGAACGATTCTTGTCTCCTCCGTTCAGGGGGTTCACACTTCCATCCCGATGCTCTCCCTGGATCAACTCACGCTCCGCCTCGGCTCCGACGATGACGCGACCCGGCTTCTTTCCGATGTTTCCGCTACCTTCCGGCGCGGCGAATTTGTCGCGGTGATCGGTCCCTCCGGTTGCGGTAAGAGCACCCTGCTCAAGATGATCGCGGGGATCGCATCGGGTCAGGAGGAGGGGACGATCCGGTGGGACGGGCGGGATCTCGGAGAGGAGGACTTCAAGCCCTCCGAATTCGGCTATGTTCCCCAGTTCAGCATCGCCCACGAGGAGCTTACCGTGGAGGAGTGCGTCGACTACTCGGCGCGGCTCCGCGTTGCCGGGATTTCCTCCGCGGAGAGGCAGGCGATGGTGGCCCGTCTTCTGGGTGAGGTTGGCTTGGAGGAATTCGGTGAACGCACGGTCAAGGTCCTCTCAGGAGGTCAGAAACGCCGTCTGGCCCTCGTCATGGAGCTCGTTAGTAGTCCTCCGATCCTGCTCTGCGACGAGGTGACCAGTGGGCTTGATCCCCAGTCGGAGGAAGAGATCGTCTCGTTGCTGCGCAAGGTCGCCCGGGAGGGAAACAGGCTGGTCATCTCGGTGACCCACAGTCTCAAAAATCTCAACGACTACGACGCCGTGGTGGTTCTCTACAAGGGGGTGCTGGCCTACGCCGGGCTTCCCAAGCATCTCTCCCATTATTTCCGGGTCGATGGCCCCGACCTGGTCTACGGCCAGTTGGACAGTCGCGATGCGGAGGGGTGGCAGGCTTCTTGGAAAAAACATTCGGCGGCATTCCTTCAAGGAGAGGAATCACCAGGGGAAGAGGAAGAGCCGCAGGTCGCGCGCGAACCCTCCTGCCCTGACTGCAAAGCCCCGTGCGGCGACGGTGTCCGCTTCTGTAAGGAATGCGGCTGCAAAATCCCCGAATCCACCTTGGGAGTCACGGCCGTTGAGCAAGAATCATCACCCGGATTCATCTCCCAGTTTGCCACGTTAACGGTCCGCCGCTTCACGATTTTTTCCCGAAGCAAAGCCCAGCTTTGGTTGCAGGCAGGTCTGGTCTTCGGCTTTCCCTGCCTGGTGGCGATTTTCGGGTGGAACGGACTTCCCCAGATTCGGAACCTCGGCATGGGGCTCGATCTCAATGTGATCCAGCAACTGACGGAGGCCCGCGACTTCCTGATCCAGGCGAGCAAGGTGGGGAGTCTTGTTTCAGGGATCGTGATGTTCGAGGTGGTTCTTCTGACGCTCATGGGGGCCAACAACGCCGGTCGCGAAATCGCGGCGGAGAGGCAGATCTTCGAGAAGGAGAAACTCTCGGGACTGCATCCCGGAGCCTACGTTGCTAGCAAGATCCTCTTTTTGGGGATCCTCTCGGCCGTGCAGTCCCTCTGGATGGGGCTCTTCGTCCATCATACCTGTGCCTTTCCGGGAGAACTTTCCTCACAGCTTCTATTTCTCTTTCTGGTGAATGCGGCCATGACCTCCGTCTGCCTGGCCATCTCGAGCTTCATGGCAAGCGCCGAGCAGGCCTCCCTGGCGTCCATCTATCTGGTGGGGTTCCAGCTTCCCCTTTCCGGAGCAGTCCTAGCATTGCCCTCCTGGCTCGGCCCGCTTGCCCGCCCCTTCATTGCCGCCTATTGGAGTTGGTCGGGGATCCTTCAGTCACTTCGCGGGGAACGTTACTATGACATTGTCGTCATGGTGATCCAGACGGGCCTCTCGGCGGCGTCGGCCTGTCTTTGGATGCTCTCTATCCATATCGTCGCAGGCATCCTGCTCACCTATCAGGGATGCGTCAGAACAAAGATGGAGTGAGAGGGAAGGGGGAAGATGCTTTTAGTCTGAAGACTGAAGACTGTTAGGATCTACACCACGACTCCTTCAGTGATTGACTCCGGGGATCTGTCGGGTTACTAGTAAGTCAATGACGCGTACCCACGCACCAGTGGAACCGGGTGATCTGCTGAAGAACTCCACCCTCTACAGGGAGTTCTTGGCGGAAAGGGACGAGATTTTGCGTCACAAGTGGATTGAGAGCGAAAAACTTGGGCGCGATATAGGTTTCGAGCGAGCCCTGCTCGACTGGATGCTCAAGCACCGCACCCCGTGGCGACAGGCCCGGGCCGCAGCCAAGGGAATGATGAACTGATTCAACATCCCCTTCCTTTAAGGAGGTCCCGCGAGACCCCCAAGGAACCATGAACAAAACCACTTCAACCGGAAAACAGGGCGCTGCGCACTCAGGCGCCGGGAAAGGCGTCCTTGTGATGGACGCCGATGCGATCCGCAAGGCGATCCGTCGCATCGCCCACGAGATCGTCGAGCAGAATCACGATCTCAAGCGTCTCGTCATCGCCGGGATCCCCACGCGCGGCAAGATCGTCGCGCGGCGGATCGCAGCCCATATCACCGAGATCGAGGGAATAGCCCCCACTCTCGGGGTGGTTGATGTCTCCATGCACCGCGATGACCTGGCCACTCGTCCCCGCGTGAGTGTGCTGGAACTCACCGAACTCCCCCTTGATCTCGACGGTCGCCCCCTGGTCCTCATCGACGATGTCCTCTTCACGGGGCGCAGTTGCAGGGCCGCGATGGATGCCGTTGCCTCGTTCGGCAGGCCCTCCCGGATCCAACTCGCCGCGTTGGTCGACAGGGGCCACCGCGAACTTCCGATCCGCGCCGATTTCGTTGGCAAGAATGTACCGACCGCCTTTGATGACCGCATCAGGGTCCGCTTCGAGGAGACGGATGGTGTTCCCGATTCCGTCACGCTCCTCTCCGCCACACAGCCCTCCGCATGACCACGACACCGCACTCCTGGAAGCACAAGGATCTCTGCGCCCTTGCCGACCATACGGCTGAGGAGTTGAAGTTGATCCTCGACACGGCCACGGCCTTCAAGGGAGTGGGGGAGAGAAATCTTAAGAAAGTCCCCGCGCTCCGCGGCAAGACGTTGGTGAACTTCTTCGTCGAGCCGAGCACACGCACGAGAATCTCCTTCGAGTTGGCCGCGATGCGGCTCAGTGCCGACGTGGTCAATATCTCCGCCTCCGCCTCCAGCCTCGAGAAGGGGGAGACACTCCTCGACACCGCCCGCAACCTCGAGGCCCTGCGCGCCGACCTGATCGTCATCCGGCACAAGTCCGCCGGAAGCGCCCGTTTCCTTGCCGACAGGCTTGGTGCCTCGGTGATCAATGCGGGAGACGGCGCTCATGAGCACCCGACCCAGGGACTCCTCGACGCCTTCACCATCCGCGAGAAGCTCGGACGCATCGACGGAGTCCGTGTCGCGATCGTCGGGGACATCCTCTTCAGCAGGGTGGCCCGCTCCAACATTCAGCTTCTGACCAAGCTCGGTGCCAAGGTCACCTTGGTCGGCCCGCCGACCCTGGTTCCATCGACATTTTCCGCGCTCGGCGTCGGGATTGCCCACAGCATTGACGAGGTGCTGGAGAGTTCGGACGTCATCAACCTTCTCCGCATCCAGCACGAGCGTCAGAGGAAGGAATATTTTCCCGGGGTGGGGGAGTACACCGCCCGCTTCGGCCTCACCAAGAAGCGTGCCGGTCGTCTCCACGAGGGATGCCTGATCATGCATCCCGGACCGATGAACCGCGGCGTCGAGATCGACAGCGACGTGGCCGACGGCCCCGGCAGCGTGATCCTTGACCAGGTCACCAACGGCCTCGCCGTCAGGATGGCCGTCCTCTACCTCTGCTCCGGAGGAGCACCATTCGCCAGGATCGAACCCAACACCGACACACCATGACCGAATCGCTTCACATCAAGGGAGGTCGGGTGATCGACCCGGCCAACGGGGGAGACGGGATCCGTGATCTCTTTGTCGAGAACGGGATCATCGTTGACCGCAAACCTTCCGGTGCCGTCGAGATCGATGCTACTGGAAAGGTGGTGACCCCAGGCCTGATCGACATCCATGTCCACTTCCGTGAACCGGGGCAGTCGCACAAGGAGACCATTGCCAGCGGCTCACGCTGTGCAGCGGCGGGTGGCTTCACGACCGTCGTCTGCATGCCTAACACCTCTCCCGTGGCCGACAGTCCCGCCACGATCGCCTGGATTCAGGAGAGGGCGGCCTCCACGGCCATCGTCAATGTCTACTGCACCGGGGCCATCACCCGCGGGCTTGCGGGGGAGGAGATGGCGCCGATCGGTGCCCTGGCCAATGCCGGCGTCGTGGCCCTCACCGACGACGGCCGTTGCGTCCAGAATCACGGCGTGATGCGCCGTGCGGTCGAATATGCCCGCCAGTTCGGCCTCCCTGTCATGGATCATTGCCAGGAGGCGACCCTGAGTGCCGACGGGGTCATGAACGAGGGGGAGTGGAGCACCCGCCTCGGCCTGCCCGGTTGGCCCGCTCTTGCCGAGGATCTCATCGTCGCGCGGAACATCCTGCTTGCCGAGGAGACCGCTCATCCCATCCACTGCCAGCACATCAGCTCCGCGCGCAGTATCCGTCTGCTGCGTGATGCCCGCCGCCGAGGAGTGCCGATCACCGCCGAGGTCTGCCCTCATCACATCTCCTTGACCGACGAGGGGCTCAAGACCTTCGACACCAATTTCAAGGTGAATCCTCCACTGAGGACCCCTGCCGACATTGACGAGATCATCGCCGGCATCGCCGACGGCACCATCACGATCCTGGCCAGCGACCATGCCCCCCACGCACCCTATGAGAAGGAGGTGGAACTCGACCGCGCTCCCTTCGGCATGCTCGGTCTCGAGACGGAGCTTCCGGTCTTCCTCGAGATCCTCCTGCATCAGCGCAAGGCCGTGACACTTCCCCGGATCATCGAGATGCTGACCATCAATCCGGCGAAGCTCCTGCGGCTCGACCGGGGCACCCTTTCGACCGGTGCGGTCGCCGACATCACCATCCTCGACCCCGACCACGCCTGGACCTACGACAAGAACGACTCCCCGTCGCTCTCGAGGAACAGCCCGTTCCATGGATTCCCGCTCCGTGGCCGCGCCCTGACGACGATCGTCGGCGGCAAGCTCGTCTGGGATCTGGAAAACGGGTTCAGGAACTAAGAGGCAGATTTTTTAAATCAGGAAATCAGGAAAAAGCGGAAAGAAAAAAAGGCAGTAGGGTAAAATCCTGACTGCGATGATAGCCTCATCCCTATCTTTCCTATTGATTGCATTTCATTCCTGAGTTCTTGAGTTCCATATTTCTCTTTCTTCGGGCTTCCCACTAACAGCCTTCAGTCTTCAGCCTAATAGCCTCTACTTCACTTCCGTGAGTTCTTTATCACCCTTCACGCTCCTTCACACCGATCCCTCGAGCAAAGCTCGAGCCGGCATCCTCCACACCCGCCGCGGTGACGTGGAGACGCCGGTTTTCATGCCGGTGGGCACGCAGGCGACCGTCAAGGCGGTCTCGCCTGACGAGCTTCGCGCCATGGGGGCGAAGATCATCCTTGGAAACACTTACCACCTCCATGTGCGTCCGGGTGAGAAGGTGATCTCGGAACTGGGCGGACTGCACGGCTTTATGGGATGGGACAGGGCCATCCTGACGGACAGCGGCGGGTTCCAGGTCTTCTCCCTCTCGAAGCTCCGTCGCATCACCGAGGAGGGGGTTCACTTCCAGAACCATCTCGACGGCACGCCCACCTTCATCGGGCCGGAGACATCGATGCAGATCCAGCGCGATCTTGGGAGCGACGTGGTCATGGCCTTCGACGAGTGTCCCCCTTTTCCCTGTTCCTACGACGATGCGGCGAAGAGCCTCGAACTGACCACGCGCTGGGAGCGTCGCTCGCGCGAATGGTGGCGCACCCAACCGGAGGAGGGGCGCCCCCTGCTCTTTGGTATCGTGCAGGGAAGTTCCCATGCCGACCTTCGCGAGCGTTCCGCCCGATCGCTCGTCGAGATCGGTTTCGACGGGTATGCGGTCGGAGGGGTGAGTGTCGGTGAGCCGGAGCCCGAGATGATGAAGGCCGTCGAGTCGAGCGTCCCCTTCCTGCCGGAGAGTTCGCCGCGCTACGCAATGGGGCTGGGCACTCCGCCGCAGTTGGTCGAGATGGTGGCCCGTGGCATCGACATGTTTGATTGCGTGCTACCGACCCGGATCGCCCGTAACGGGACCGCCTTCACGGCCAAGGGAACGGTGAATCTCAAGAACGCCCCCTTCGCGCGTGATCCGCTGCCTATCGAGGAGGGGTGCGCCTGCCCGGCCTGCTCGACCTTCTCCCGGGCTTACCTGCGACATCTCGTCAAGGCCGAGGAGATCCTGGGACTCCGCCTCATCACCCTTCACAATCTCCACTTCTATCTCGGCCTGATGAGGAAGATCCGTGCCTCGATCCTGGACGGATCCTTCGCGGAATTCCGCCGCGAGTTTGTCTCCGGGTACCGCGTGCACAATGCAATCGAAGGATGAAGATCTCAGGCCTGATACTGGAAAATGGGCATCTTGGGGTTTGATCAGCGGTTCCTTAACGTAATTTTTGCGCTAAAAATCTACAGGCGGATAAGCTTATACCATTGACACGATTAGTCTGGTGGAATTAGCGAAGGGATTTTGGTGATGGGCTAGGCAACATCGAGTGACGGGAGGCACGATGAAGCCTGTGCGACGCACAGCCCTTCAGGGCGAGGCCATCCGGGGATGGCGAGGCAATACAGTGCCTTGGGAAAGGCCTTGATAGATCCCGCGCCTGCGGGACCCGAAAGGGCGAGACGAGCCTGGCGCGAGTGAGTCAAAAGACCGAGGGCAACCAAGCCCGTGGAAACGAGGCCTTGGGAAGGTCGAGTTGTAGTCATCTGCATTCGGCGGATGAACCCAACGGGCGAGCCTTGCGGGAGCAGGCGAGTACAAACGGGCGCGGTAGCCTGCGGCGCATGCCTCAGCCTCGAAGAGGTGGCAACGTCCGCCGAACGCCGAGTGCCCGGCTGGGCACGGAGTAGCCTGTCCCGCTGCTGCCGGGACAGTCCCGAAAGGGACGAACCAAACACCTGGGAGGGTGTGCGGAAGACTGCGACTCTGTCGCTGCCCGAAGGGTGCCGCAGCTTCCCGGAGGGGAAGCGGCATCAATGCATCGGGAGATGCTGAGGCAAAGGCAGATGCCATTAATCTGAAGGATAACCCGAGGGATGACAACAACGCCCATCGCCGAAAGAACCAGCTGATTCTACCGGAATAAGAGTGGAGTTGGTATTACTTGAAGATCAGGCGGCAGATCACCAGAGAGGCGGCGACTCCGGCAGCATCAGCCAGAAGACCGGCGGCGAGCGCGTGACGTCCCCTGCGGATCGCCACCGATCCGAAGTAGACGGCCAGCACATAGAGGGTCGTTTCCGTTCCGCCGAGAATGGTGCCGGCCAGTTGAGCCGCGTAGCTGTCGGGTCCGCAGGCCTTCACGATCTCGGCGAAGAGGCCCGTGGCCGCGCTGCCGCTTAACGGGCGGACGAGAACGAGAGGCAGGACCTGCGCCGGAAGGCCGATCAGGTCGAGTAGGGGAGCCAGAATGATGGACAGGAGATCGATGCCGCCGGCGGCCCGGAAGATTCCCACGGCCACGAGGATCGCGACGA
This sequence comes from Spartobacteria bacterium, assembly GCA_947482345.1. Classification (GTDB taxonomy): domain Bacteria; phylum Verrucomicrobiota; class Verrucomicrobiia; order Chthoniobacterales; family UBA6821; genus UBA6821. The sequence goes on along the minus strand of CANKJN010000034.1, from coordinate 1,405 downwards.
GATAGGGGAATATCCTCAGGGCGACCTGGATACCCTCCTTGGCTCCCTCGATGAACTCCTCGTAGACGGCCACGCCGCGGAGCGCTCCGTAGAGGGGGAAGAAGCCGATCAGGAAGGGAATAGCCACAAGGGAGAGGGATTGGATGACGGAAATCGGCAGTGTTGTCCCAACGGACCTCGAGGTGACGAGGTGACAGACCGTTCCGGCAAAGAGGGCGACATAGGCCGAGAGGAGAAGTTTTCTCGACAAGGTGAGGGGAGGAAGTTCAGGGGCGGCCGGGAGATCCCCGTTGTATTCCTTCTTGGCAAGAGTGGGTGCTGGTGCCCAGGGGAGTGCAAACATCGGGAGTCGTTGGAGCAGTTTGACCGAGATGATGCCCGTCATGAAGGAGCAGCTTGTGGCGACCAGGGCCGTTCCGATGATCGCGGTGGGATGGGCGGCTCCCGCCGCCGAGAGGATTCCGACAGCGGTTGCAGGAATTAGCTGCACGGAACTGGTATTGATGGCGAGGAAGGTGCACATCGCGTTGGTGGCTGTCCCGGGGCGCGGATTGAGGGATTCCAGTCCCTGCATGGCCCGCAGGCCGAGAGGGGTTGCGGCATTGCCCAGACCGAGCATATTGGCGGCGATATTCATCACCATGGCCCCCATCGCCGGATGATCCGTAGGAACGTCAGGAAAGAGTCGTGTGAGCACGGGGCGGAGGAGTGCGGAGAGGCGCTCGACGGCTCCCGATTTCTCGGCGAGGCGCATGATCCCGAGCCAGAGTGCCATCACGGCACCAAGGGGAAGGGCAATGGTCATCAGGGAGGCCTTGGCGGCATCGAAGGTCGCCGAAGTGACTGCCTCGGTGCGGCCCGTGATCACCCCGAAAATGACGCCGCAGAGAATCAGGCCAAGCCAGAGGTAATTGAGCATGAGAGAGGGGTGTTGGGCTTCCTTTTCCTATAAGGAACAGAAGACGGACTATCGAATCAGGAAATCAGGAAATCAGGAAAGGAAAGAAATCGGATGGGCTTAAGGAAGCGCTGATTAAATCCCATGAAGGCCGCAGAAGAGCATTTGCTGATTTTTGAACGGCACTTCTCACCCGAGAAGCGGTGCCGTCCGCCATCTGGATGGCGGACATGCCTTCGGCATGCTTCTCCGCGCCTCTTCCCAGAGGCTTAGTTGAAGGCGCGAGCGCTGGGCAACACGTGGCTGCGGGGGCTGCTTGGGTAGATTTGCCGCAGGCAAACCCGTCAGGGCGAGCCTCGCGGGAGCGAGCGATTTAATACCCGCAGCGGTCTCGCTCGAGCGAGTAACGCCACAACGACGAGCGGCGGGAGCCGCGTCGAAGCCTGCGAAGCAGTCCGGAGGACGAACCAAACACCCGGGAGGGTGTGCGGAAGAGAGCGATGCAAT
>CANKJN010000033.1 GCA_947482345.1 Spartobacteria bacterium | reverse complement strand
TTCAGCCCTTTGGGTTGCGGAGATCCAAGCCAAAGGCCACAAAGCCTTTGGCTTCGTGGCGTGGCACGGGGGCCAACTGTGTTGGCTTGGAGCTTTGCTTGCCCGGCCGTTGCTTCGCATCCGTTACGGCAGCCCCTGCGGGGATGCTCGCGCCAAGCCGCCTTGCCCGCGGCCAGTTCTTCCCGCAACGGCCTCTATGCGATTTAATCAGCGCTTCCCTAATGTTCGACGATCCGATCAAGCCGACCGTCGCGGATCCAGCAGACCCTGTTGCTGGCGGCAAGCATCTTGTCATCGTGGGTGGAGCAGATGACGGTGACTCCCTCCTTCGCATTGAGTTCCTTGATGAGTTCGATGATCTCCCCTCCGGTCTTTGTGTCGAGATTCCCAGTCGGTTCGTCGGCCAGGATAACGGTGGGCGTATTGGCCAGGGATCGCGCCACCGCCACCCGCTGTTGCTGACCGCCTGAGAGCTCAAAGGGCTTGTGGTGGAGTCGGTGACCAAGACCAACTCGCTCAAGGATAGCAGCGGCGCGCGCTGTGGATTCCTCGCGGGTAGCCCCCTGGAAGGTCATTGGGAGAGCGACGTTCTGCAGGGCGCTCATGACCGGGATCAGATTGAATGTCTGGAAGATATAACCGATGCGGTTACACCGCACCCAAGCCTGCTTGCTCTCGGGGAGATCGAAGAGCGATTCACCCTCGAAAAAAACCTTCCCCTCGGTCGGCACGTCAAGGGCACCGATCTGGTTGAAGAAGGTCGACTTCCCCGATCCCGACGGGCCCATGATCGAGAGAAATTCGCCTCGTCGGATGTCGATGGAGATTCCCTTGAGTGCCCAGACCTCCTCGTCTCCAAGTCGGTAGAGCTTCTTGACGTTCTCGGTGCGGATGATGATGTCCTGGCTCATGGAGTGGAGGAAATGGGGGAAGCATGCAGGGAGCGGGGGATCTCCAGGAGAAGAAAGCGGCGGGTCATCAGCATTTTGGTGAAGAGGACCGAGGAATCCTGCGCGACATGCTCGTCAAGGCCTGACCCCGCTGCCATGATGACGGAGATCCCCCGGAGGCTCCTGACACCGTCAATGAGCCGCCAGAACTCGGCTCCTTTCCTATCGAGACAGAGTTGCCGGGAGGGGGTGTACCGCAGGATCTTCCTGACGAATGCGTCGAACCATCCTCGCTGTTCGATGGCAAGCCGGAGGTAAAGGTTACCTCTGGAATCTTCCCGGGTCTCGACGCCCGGCACCGGGACGGGTATGGCGTCGAGAGGATGGTGCTCCTGCTGGGAGGTATCGGTCTCGTGGGAGTCGGGGATGATCGTGGTCACGTTCATTGGATCCGTGAATCAAGGGGTCAGTGGAATTCCCCCGAGCTGAAGTCGATCTCGGACGGACGTGCCACACGCTCAATCACCCCGTCGCGGATCCAGAGGATACGGTCGGAGCTCTTGAGCATCTTGAGATCATGCGTGGCGGAAATGACCGTGACACCGAGTTCATTGCGGAGTTTGGTGAGCAGGGAGATCATCTCCTCTCCGGTTTTCTGGTCCAGGTTGGCTGTCGGTTCGTCGGCGAGGATAATCTCAGGACGGTTTGCCAGTGCACGGGCGATTGCGACACGCTGCTGCTGGCCGCCGGAGAGTTCACCCGGCTTGTGGAGGAAGCGTCCGCCGAGGCCGACGAGTTCCAGTAACTCGACGCCCCTTTCGTGTGCCTCCTCGGCATCGACTCCGGCAAAGCTCATGGGAAGGGTGACATTCTCCAGGCACGTCATCGTCGCCACAAGGTTGTAACTCTGGAAAATATAGCCGATCTTGCGGCAGCGGAACCAAGCCAGTTCGTCGAAGTCGAGTTGAGCCACATCCACCTGATCAATGTAGACTTTTCCCTCGGAGGGCTTGGAGAGGGCCCCGATCATGTTGAAAAGTGTCGATTTTCCCGATCCGGAAGGCCCCATGATGGAGAGGTATTCACCTCGGCGGATCTGGAGGCAGGCTCCACGAAGGGCGTGGGTCTCCTGCTCTCCGGTCCGGTAGATTTTTTTCACCCGGACAGCACGGGTGATGCATCCGGAGCCCTCACTCTCGGATCCGGCCAGCAGTGCACGCAGTTTTTCAGGAGTGACTTCCATGGCGTCAGATGTTGGTGCGCAAGGCGGTGGCCGGGACCATTCGGGAGGCAAAATCCGCCGGGTAGATGGCAGCGATCACTGCCGCCAGGATGCCCCCCACCGTGCAGACTAGGTAAGCGACGGTGAGCCAGAAAACGGAAATAGAAGAGAAGACAAGACCCGGGCCGAAGGTGGCCGAGTAGACGGCGAGGGAGAAAATCAGCCCAAAAGCCGAACCGATGACGCTTCCAGTGAAGCCGATCAGAGCCGACTCAATGAAAAAGATTCTCCTGATGAAGGATGAAAGCGCGCCGAGGCACTTCATGGTGCCGATCTCCCGGAAGCGCTCGGTCACGGACATGAGCAGGGCATTGCTGATGCTGATCATGGTGACAAGGATAGCGATGGTGACGATCCAGATGGTGCGCACACGGTCACTCTTGCGGGCGGCGGCTTGCTTCTGGAGATCCTCGGCGGAGGGTTCGCGCTGAAGTTGAACGACCGAGGCACCTGCCGGAGGCGATGAGGGGGTGCGGGTGAAGGCGACAAGTCGATGACTCAGGGAGGGGGAGATTTTTTCCCAGATGTCCGGTGGGAGACTTCCTCCGATGACAACAAGGGCACCCAACCCCTTCTTTCCCGGGAGGGCCGGTATCTCGGCGGCAGAAACGATCTCGCTCACCCCCTGCTTGCGGAGCGCTTCAACAAAGCGATCCTCCGCAGCGTCGGGCAGGGAGTCACGGTGAAGGGCTAGGGTTTTTCCCGGGAGGGGGCCTGTGTCAGCGAGGAGGAATCCAATCATCGCGGCGACGCGTTGGCGAAGTTCAATCTCGCCTGCAACCGCCCCCTTGATCAGTCCTGCCGAGAGAATGGACATCAGGAAAGCCACCCCGAGCACGACGCCGAAAAGCGTGACTACGGAGCGCCCCATCCGGATCCTTATCCCCTGAACGACGATCTCCCACGCCACGTGGAAAGGAAGCCGGACCTGGTTTTCGATCGGGGACGCGGCAGGGTGGAATGAGGTGCTCATGGGGTTCAGAACGGAGATCCGGAGACGGCCTGCTGGATGAGTTTCATGGCGATGGTGGCCATGGCGATGAGCCCCACTCCCGTCAAGTAGCCGGCCAGTATGGTCGGGGCCATACGCAGGAAGTTGTTCTCGCCGAATTTCTTCCAAAAATAATACCGGCCGATCATCGCCCCCACAATCTCGATGATCATGGAGTGGGGAAGGTCACCGAAACCTCGCACCAACCCGTAAATCAGCATGACGGGTAGTCCAAAGATGCTCAGCAAGGTGAAAAGAATCACAGTGAATCCGAACCCCCCCGCGATCACAGAAGGGTGGATCGCCTTCATGAACTCGGTATCGGCGATATTGGAGATGGAGGGATCCTGCCCCTGAGGAACGAAGGTCGAGGAGTAAAGCAGCGTCTGCTGCTTCGCCATCAGTTCCCAGCGCAGTGCGGCATTCGGGAACAGCTCGGAGGGGACGGGGCCGGAATTCCAAAGAAATGCCCAAAAGAGGAGCGAGAGAATGAAGAGGATGGGTATGGCCACGATCTCGGCTTTGAAGAGCGACCAGAACTTCACACCGGTGAGTTCGTTGACGCGGAAGGACTGGGCAAGTGATCCGTAGTTCTCGATCGGAATGGGGGCGAGCCAGATATCGACACCCTTGGCTCCCGAAAGAATGAAGGATCCCTCGCGGACAAAGGGGACCTCCACGGTCTGTCCTGCCATGCCGAGCAGACGGGCGTTCACGTACGAAATGAAGGGAGAGTAGAAAAAGGCGAAGAAGACAAGGAAGAGCAGGGGGAAGGCGGGGACCAGAAGGTGAACCACGTAAATCATCAGACTCGCGGCAACGATGTATCCCGCCAGCGCCAACCAGAGCGGATAATCACCGCGGCCCTCGGGCACAGCCCAGATATTCTCCCTCGGAGCGCCACTCCCCTCACCTTTCTCCCTTGCCTCGCGGAGACGCTGCACGAGGCTCCTCAGGGTGGAGAAAATGGAGATGACCGAGATGCCCAGTGCGGTTCCGATGCCGAAGCTCATCCAGAAGTCGATGCTGTTGGCAAAGCTTGTGTTGACCGTGTCCATGCCGGGCTGCCACCTGGAGAGGATGCCGGTCGCGTGAAGGAGGGGGTTTGAGATCAGCGTGATCACGATGGCCGCGAAAGTACCGACCACCGCCCAGAAAGGGAGGACGAAGCCCAGGATGAGAATCCCCAGATCCATGCTGACCCCCGTGGGTGTCGCCGGAAGGATGCGTTCAGTCAGGATCGTCGTGTCGAGCCAGGGCTGGGGTAGGATAAAGACCGGCTTCTCGAGAAACAGTCCTGTGATCGAGGGAATCCCGACCTGGATAAAGCCGTAAAGCAACCCGATCATGATACCCAAGGTGAAGATCTGCCAGCGGGTTATCCCGCCCCCTTTATTCGGGGAGGTATCAGGGGACCCTTTTTTCCGCGAGGCCTTCTCTTCATCCTCCTCCGCAAGCGCCATGGTTCCCTGCGCGGCGATCGGCGCAAGGGGGAATGCGAGGCGTTCCACATCCGAAGTAAGGCGGAACAGGAAGTAGCCGAGGGTGTATTTCTTGATCAGTCCTATCAGAATACAAAAGGCGATCAGGGCGATGGGGACGAGGAAGTCCGCGTGCAGGAGATTCCTCTGGAGGATCGCCTGGCTCTCGGGCGAAGGGACGAACCACTTGGGAAAGCAGCTCGTCATCCCGACATCGCGCACGGCATCACTCGTGATGAGATAGGAACGGTAGACCAGCTGTGCAAGAGGGCCACCGGGAAAGAGCATCGCACCGCCCAGCATCACGTTGGCCGCGTGAAGAAGGACGACGAGGTTCTGCTTGTTGAGGGGCTGCATCGCCCGTCGGGCGATCTCTCCGAAAAGGATCAGCGTGACCCAACTCCCAGCCGAGGCCATGTCGCCCCCGGTCATCAGGCCCAGGTAGATCGTGCCGGGCATCATCACCAAGCCGCAGAAGAAGATACCAACCACCGTCGTCCAACCGAAACCGTCCTTGAAGGTCTTGGGAACCTCCAGAAGCGTGCGGTAACGCTCGAGTTCGGCATCCTGCGAGCCGGTTCTACGGATGTGATGGTCGGCTGATTCAGTCATGGGATTACTCGGCGGAGTGGTCCGGGATGTGATGATGCGAAGAGGGCTGTTTCCGGGATTCCTGGGCGAGCAACTCGCACGCCTCGGTGTAGAATCGCTCCTTCTGTGCGGAGGGAACGGCGCGCCAGTGCAGGAAACGCTCGCGGAGTCCCGCCACAAGCGTGCGGTTCAGGCGCGTCCAGGATTCCCGGGTCCCCGAGAGTCGGAGGATGGAGACCCTTGCGATATACTCCTCGGTCTCCTCATCGAAGGGGAGCGAGATCGTCATCTCCTCGGAGACGCCAAGATCGTAGGGTTTGAGCCAGATGGTCGCCTTGAGCATCGGCACGAGATCCTCCCCCCCCCCAATGCCGGGTCGCGGAGGTCCGGCATGGAAGCTTCCCGACCCCCCCTCGCCGTGATCGACCAGGAACCGGTGGAAGAAGGCAATCACGGAAATACGTTCGCGGGGGGTGAAGGTGAATGGAAGAGTGAAGGAGATCTCGTCACCTTCGGGGTCGGGCATGCTCCAGCCCGAATCCTCGCTCGGCGCGGCGATCTTCATCGCGGTGCGCGCGGGGAAGATCGTTGAGAAGAAAACGGCGGCGCTCACGGCAAGGGAGGCAATGATGGTGGAGGGTCCGGCGAAGGTCATGTTCAGGCCACCGGTCAGGTCAAGCAGGGTCAGGACATACCCGGTTCCCTGGGCCAGCAGATATCCGAGAACAGCTCCGACGACGGAGTAAACAAAGGCTTCGGCGAAGAACATGAAGAAGATGTAGCGGGGGGCGATGCCGACGGCATTGTAGACATAGATCTCGTCCCGGCGCTCGTATACCGAACCCTTCATCGTGTTGAGAACCGTCAGCGCAGCGATGACAAGCGGCATGATCATGTCGAGCAGACCCTGGACCGAGGAGGAGCGTGCGCAACTGCCCGAGTAAGCGACACCATTAAGCCCGAAGAAGTTTGTCGTCCCCGTCTGTTCGAGGAATCGGAAAACGACATCACGTGCCTCACGGTATCCAAGTTTGTCGAGGATGACGGCGCAGGATGGCTTCTGGAGCTTCCCATTGGCAGGATCAGTGTCCGGTTTACTGGACATCAAGACGACATCCTCCGCGAGGATGCGCGGGTCTTCCAGCCTGAAGACCACGTTGTACGATGAGTCTCTAACGAGATCGTGCAGCGCCGTGATGTCGGGCGGAAGGATCCCCCTGCCGTCGATGTCATGGAGATCATTGAGCTTCTGGGAGTCGAAGATCCCGGCAACACGGAATGGGGCGCCGTTGATGGTGACACGTACGGAAGTCGGTCCGTTCACCTGCTCCGGAGTCACGCCGAGGTCAGCGGCGATGCGGTCGGAGATGATGACCGGACGAGGTTCGCCGCGGGTAGGATTGGACGGGAACCAGTAAGGTTTGGTAAGGAGGGATATCTTCCCCGCCAGAGGTTCCTTGCTCTCAAACAGCAGGATCGAGCGGGCTTTCGTGCTGCGTCCGTTGAAGGCACCCTCCGGAGGACGGATCTCGATCTCGGGATTATTCCTTTCTTCGGATGGCCAACTGGTGGATCCAACGTAATAGGAACGGGTACAGACCGGAAACTGCTCCCTGAACCTGGACTTCAGCGCAATAATCTCCGAGTCATCCAACGGTCGCCCGTTCTGCTTCTTGACCAGGAGGCCCTGGTAGGGGGCCGGGCCGAGCGTGATCTGCTTCTCGGTAAGGCCGGAACGCACCGAGGTGAAGGCAATCATCGCGAAGGTGATGAGAATCAAGGTGGCGCATGTGAGGCCGGTACGAACCTTGCGGCGGTGCATGTTGTTGAGACCGAGCATGAACGAGGTCATGACGATCCCCATGGTGTTGACCCCCGCTCCCTCCGCGTTACCGCGGAGTCGCTGGAGAAGTTCGAGGTTTTGGCGGAATTTTCCGGCAAAGAGGAGCGTCATTCCCCCGGCAATGAGCAGGATAACAAAACCGAGCAGAACCATGACCGAGGAGCGGATGATCTCGAAGGCTGGATGCATCAGGCGCAGCATGAGGAAAACGGAAAGGAAAATGAGCACCTGCGCGGCTAACTGCCTTCGAATGTCCGAGAAGCCGGTTACGAGTTTCTCGAAGAAGAAGGTGAATGGGACCAGCAGTCCCAGATACCAGAGAATACTCATGACCGCCCCGCTGATGTTGGAGCGCAGGATGGGATGTATCAGGGTCGAGTAGGCGGCCGATTCCCTGGCTGACTGGAGCGAGTCGAGCAGGGCGGTACCGGGGGCAAGGGCGGCATCGAGCAACTTGCGACTGCGCTCGATGAACTCCTCAGTGCCTCCATCCACCATGTGACGTCGCTTCTGAAGCGAGGCCCGCTCGCTATTGAGTGAGAGCATCGACTCTGCCATCGGGATGTTCATGGAGGGGAAGATCGGGTGGTCGGCGGGAAGGTAGCCGGCTCCGTTGATCCCTCCGGATCGATTCGATCTCGCCGTCGGGCCGGGATTGATCAGGAAAGAACGGATCGACTGGAGAAGGGGGTTGTCAGCTTCCCCTCCACGCATCGCCGCATAAAAAAACTCTCCGGGAGGAACGAAAAGGGTAACCCCTCCAGTCAGCTTGTCGCCACTCGGCTTGTATGTGGCGGAGTGGACGAAGGGGGATAGCCCCTCCCTGGTGAGAAGACTCGTATCGGTGTAGTCTCTCATGCTCTGTGGATCAGTCAGATCCAGGAAGGAGACAGGCGCGACGCGGAAGAGGACCAGGTTGACATCATGATGCTCAGGTTCCGACATCGGGAGTTTTTCGGATTTGAAGAGCGTGCTGCCCGTCACATCCTTCACCCATGAAATGCCCCCCCCCTTGCCGAACCAGAATGCCTGGGGACTCAAATTTTCGCCGTCTAGAGTGAAGTCGGCAGGGCTCCCCGCAAGCTCGAAGCGGCCGTAGGGATCGGTCATCAGGAGCACTTGGCGGAAGTGCCCGGGGGATTTATCCCTGTAATCATCATTGTTTACCGTGGCCCCGACCAGGGTTCCCTCCAGGGCGAAGTTGGGAACGACGGAAGAGCCCACATTGGAGGCGAGGGCCCGGCCACTGAGGCTTCGGATTAATGCATGTGCCGGAGGGCGGTAGGCGGAGGGGCGGCTGGCGATCGTAAGCGCCAGATCACCGAAAAAGTCGAGCGACTGCCCTAGACCCTCCGAGGAGGCCTCTCTTTCACTTGAGCGCGGGAGCAGCAGTTTTTGATAGGAGGCAAGTCGGTCGGTATTCACGACGGTAAATCCCGGAATCAAGAACTGGTTCCAGAACTTGGAGCCGACCGGCATCTGACCTACGTTTTGATAATTTTTTGAAAACGCTGGCTGCCAGAAGGGTCCCAATTCGATGCTTTTCCTGAACTCAGCCTTGCGGATCACGTCCTGAAGCATCGGCGGCATCTCGCGTTCCAACCCCTCGGTGAACCGCCTTCCTCCGCGGTCACTGTCCGATGGCAGCAGCGCAAGGGAGGACTTCGAAGACGTGGAAGGCTCGCCGGAAGCCGGGAGCATGCGCGGTGAGGCGGCAATGACCGACTGATAGCTGGAAGCAAGCTCGTGGATCGATCGGTCGCTTTCAAGCCGGCCCTGTTTGAATCTGTGATAGGCGGCGAGCTTCCCGATCCTCTCCTGAAGCCGTTTGCGCATATCCGTCGAGGCAATCGTCCCGATCTGCTTCTCCAGGAGTGTCGCCACGGAAGCCGAGGAGGCGGCCTTGAATGCATTCTGGTAGGCAAGTGCCTTCTGAAGATTGTCGTAGAGTGGGCCCGAGGAGACGAAGTTGCCGGCCCTGGCAATGGCAAGCTTTGCCTGCAGGACCTGCTCCCCGGACTCGAAGACCAGAGTGTTGAGGACCGTGGCGGTCTGGGCATCGAGGAAGGCTCTGGCACCTGGGTCGAGTTTAGAGAGATCACGGAGCGTGACCTCTGGATCGGAGAGGAAGAGCGGATCCTTCATCAGATCCAGGCAGGCATCAACATGACGAAGTGAGCGTGTATTCTCAGCGAGTTCGCCTTCGATCCGCCGGGAGATGCTGACCTGGGCGTCGGCAGGCCCGAATGCGGCGACGACAGCGGCCTCGCCGATGCCTCCCATCATTTCAGCACCGTCGAGAATGAAGATCACATCGCGTTGAAGCGTGTCGCGGTAGAGCGAAAGTCCCCGGGCAAGAGAAAGCACCATGGCCGGGGAGAAGGCATGGATCGAACCATCGACCATTGATGGGAGGATACCATACGTGTCGTAGTGACCGGTGATGACGAGTGCCTGACGGGTCGGCTTGGCGGCCTTGAGGACCCCGATGACGGAGGTGTTTTCGACCTCGCGGTAGCGCTGCTCGAGGCGGATCGAGACCTCTCTCCCAAGGTGTTTCAGGATCTCGGGAGTGGCATAGGCCCGGAGGAAGTTGACCGGGATGGTCGAGACCATTTTGTTCGGGAGCAGAGGGGTCCATGCCGCTTCAGCTGCCCCTTTGCCGGTGATGATAAGGCCACTGATACCGAGTTGGGCATAGCGGCTCCAGTCCAGGTCATAGGGAGCATCCGCCATATCGACCACACCGATGATCCCCGAAAAGTCGTTTCGCGTGGCGATCGTTTTTTTATCAAGGAGGACAAGGCGCCCCTTCAGCCCGCCCTCAGGGGTCGCCACGGGCTGGAAGAGATTGGGCATGAAGGGGTGGAGTTCCACTCCCGGCAGGGGATGCCCGTCAGGGAAGAGGATCTCCGAGACATCCGTGACCGGGGCGACAACCATGTCACGGCGCTCGATCACCTGAAGCCCGTCGGCGCGGAGTTGCCCCGCCAGGAAGTCCGCCACCGCAGCGTGGCCCGGCTGTCCCAGGCCCCTGGGACCGAAGGATGCGATCTTGGTCCGAAGGGCGTCGATTTCTTGACGATTGAACGCTTTTCGGAGCTCCGATGAGTCCAAGACCGCCCGGGTACTGATCCCCTCGGTCCTGAGCGGCGGTGAGAAAAGGATCAGGAAGCCGGCGAGGGCCGCCACGAGAAGGACCAGAAAAAGAAGGACCGAGAGGAGGGGACGATTGAATGTCGCCGGGATTTCCGACCGACCATGGGGAGCGTGTTTTTCTCTCTTCATGGGAGGGCTCCGTAGACCTGTTCGACCCCACGGGACCTAAGGATGGCGGCGCAGACAAACCAGAACACCCAACTGGCCACCGATCCCGTGAAAACGCCGACAAAGAACGGCTGGAGCAACGTACGGACAGCCTTGGCCCCGCCGAACCGCACGAAGAGGAGGCGGAGCACCCATGCCACGAGGAGGCTTCCCCAGATACCAAGGCACATGTGGGAGGGACCGAGAATAAAGCCGATGGGGTGGAGCCAGAAGCCTGCAAAAAGCTGGCGAAGTAATGTGAGAATGACTGCTCCAGCCCCTCCATAGATGTATCCCAAGTTCTCGGGGGAGAGTGCCTGCCCCCCCGCGTTGGCACCAGAAGCGGCGACGGAGAGCTTGGAAGTGAAGTCGCCAAAATACCAAGGCTTGGCCTCGAAAGCCCATGCATAGCGCATGGAGTCCCCCCCGAAGGAGAAGGCACCCTGAAGGAAGACCCAGCCACCCAGGATCAGCCCCCCGGCGACGCCGAGGATGATGATTCCCAACACATGACGCGGGTTGATGCGGTAGCGGCGACCGAGTTCCATGATCTCGAGTTGGGCCCCCGGGATCAGGAAAAAGACAGCTACCGAGAAAATGAAACTGGTGATGAAGGAGAGCAGGATCATGTTCGGGCCCAAGAGAGGAATCCCGCCAACCAAGAGCAGGAGCAAACCCGCGTTGTTGGGTGTGAAATAGCCATTCGGCACACCAGCCTCCGCGCGGAATTTCGAGGAGACCATTCCGATAAGGAGCATGTACGCGATATAGAGTGCCATGCCCCATGGTGAGACGCCGACCCATGTTCCCCAAACCAGGGATCCGCCAAGCACAGCCGCCAACAGGATGTATGCGGCGCGGTAGCTGACAGCCTCTCCGGGGTTAGCGGGATCGGGCGCTGGCGGTTTCACGGCCTTGCAAATCGTGTTCCAGAGGTACTTGTATGAGAGAATCAGGACAATGATACCGTAGCAGAGGAATCCGGCGGTCTGCTGTTGTTGGGCGAACGGGTAACCCTGCTGACTTTCCCAACCTGTCCAGAAACCGATAAGGTAGAGAGCACGGAAAGCAAAAAATCCCACCACAAGACTCATGAGTACGTTTAGTTCCACGAAGACGGCGACCGCCACGAAGAGTGCTGTCACTTGGAATGTCACATGGTCCCAGAAATGGCCCCACGACGCCTCATTGAAATAGGGTTTGAGATCCACCAGGATCGCGGTGTCGGGGACGGCTGGATTGTAGAAATGGAATCCGCGGAGAAGCCCCCAACCCAGACCGAGTGCCACCCCGATCCACATCACGCGCATCGTCCAGAGACGGGGCAACCCTTGGACTTCACCGGGTTCGCCCAGCATCATGGAGGGAATCCGCGCCAGCGGCAGGGAGTAGCGCTCACCCTCCATCCATTGGCGTCTCATGATGGCGTTGATCGCGAGGAATCCGGAGAGGAGCAGGATCAGAAGCGAACCCCAGGTGACGGCCGGGACCAACCACTCGCGCGGAGGGCAGTAGGCATTGAAGAGGAAAGCAACCCCGTCCGCGCTGATGAGGTTGGCTGGACGGGGCACGATACCCACACGGTTCTCGGGAGGGATCGTTGCATAGACCGAGGCCGGCATGGTCACGATTCCGCTGTAAGTCAGCTCCATCGCGGAAACATTCATCAGCTTCGGATCGCGGATCACGACCAGTCCCTGACCCGAGAGCCCGAACTCCAGTTCGACCTCCTTGGCATCGCCCAGATCGGAGAAAACAAAGCCATAGTTGCCGACACGCACGAAACCATCCGGCTGAATTTTGCTGGGGGAGGCCGCATCCCGGCTTTGGATAGGCTGTTGGTAGATCTGACTGCCCGGCACACGGGCCCGCACGAAGTAAAAGGCATCGCCTCCCAGTTTCCCTGCCTTGGACTGGAAACTGATGAGATAAGGCTCACCGGGGACGACCCCGCCCGAACTACGGTCGCCGAGCTTGAGCAAAACCGTTTGGTGTACAATTTCTCCCGGCGTAACTCCCTCCAGCTTGATCTCCCCGGGAAAGGCGCCCTTAAGAAGGTTCGGCCCATGCGGCCAGAGACGATCGCTGAAAAAATCCATCTTCTTGAAATCGCCGGAGCGGGGAATTGTCGACGTGATACCGATAACCCGGTGCCAGAAACCCTGTGTCATCAGAGGCGCCGCGATCACCATTGTGTAAAAGACACAGAGGAGTTCGGCGCGCGATAGCAACTGCCAGCGAAGGCGCGTTAAGACCGGAAAAACCACGGCAAGAAAAAGGAGAAAGATCGCCACGCCAGGCAACGGCAGCGCGAATTCGGCACCCGCCGAGATCATGTTGATCATCACCGTCGAGTACTGGATCGAAAGGGAAAGGCAGAGCAATGCCAGCAGCGAGGCAATGACCGAACGAGGCGTCAGCGCGGGCACCCAGTGCGCCCTGTCGCCATCGGTTCGGCTCGTCGGATTATCCAGGGATTTCATCAAGAGGGCGACAGGATGGGGGTTGTGGAGTGGAGCAATCGTTCTTTTTTCCGAAACAGGACGGAGATCGACCCCTTACCGGGGGGGAGTTACTAATACCACCAACAGGAAAAATCCAGCGGCAAATTACCCCCAGGCACCGACCTCATCGCAAGATTCAACCCGAACTCCGGAGATGAAACCTAAATAGTGTCGTCGCGAGATAGGATTGTTGATAGAGGGAGCGGCTGAACAAAGAGAGCGCCCTTCATCGTCACGACATCACGGATCGAGTTTGGAGAGGAATCGCCACCCATTATCCCAAAAAATGCCTCCTCCTTCCTGGCTGCCATCCAAATACGCTGCATCGCTCTCTGGGCTCTTATACCATCTCCACTCTTATTCCGGTAGAATCAGCTGGGTCTTTCGGCGATGGGCGTTGTTGTCATCCCTCGGGTTATCTTCAGATAGCCCTCGGTCTTCCGCCTAGCCCTTCACCAAAATTCCTTCGCCAATTCCACCAGACTAATCGCGTAAATGGTATTATCTCGTGACGACACTATCTAGACACGGAAGGAATTTCACGCAAAGCAAAGGGACGCAACGATCGCAAAGCCGTGCCGCCCCGTTGGGCTGCCCTGTTCCCATTTTTCATTCTTCATTTTTCATTATCCCAGATTTTGCATTGAAACCCTGACAACAGGTCTGGTGTGTTCACCAAGATGGTGAGTCCCGATAAGGTTAAAAGCGTTGCAATGTTAAAAGGTTACAAGGGGCTGAATTCAGAGGCCGAATGGAACTCATGAAGGCATCTTTTGACGGCACTTTCCCTGACTTCTCCCTCCCGAATCCCGAGTCAGGGCTCTCCCGGATCCACGTTGTAACATTTCCCGGCTCTTCGCTATTGGGAGTGGGGGAATGTTCCGGAAAAGACACAGAATGAGTTTCACGCAAAGGACGCAACGATCGCAAAGAGGGATTCCACGTCGATGAGTTTTTCAAGGATCGCTTTTCAAGAACTTGCATAAAACAGAGTTGTTTCTCTTTTCTGTTTCATCGGGAGCTACTCTTTGATCCTACCTTGGCGACCTTGGCGACCTTGGCGCCCGTTGCGTGAACACATCATCTTTCCATCATCCGACTGCAAACAGCGAGGAGCCAATTTACAAAAACACTTTTACACTCCCATTTCACAGAGTAACATATATTTATGATGTGTCTTCGCAAACACCCCCCCGCGGATCACGAGTGCGCCCCTTCACAGGACTCTCTCAGACGCATCGGTAGGCAACGTCAGCATTCCTCCGGCATGGCCCTCCTGCTGGTGCTGGGAGCCTTGGTGCTCCTGAGCGTCATGATCCTGGCCTTCCTCTCCACCGTGAATACCGAGCGGATCGCCTCCGGTTCCCAGCTGAAGCAGACAGAGGCAAGGAACCTCGCCGATTCCGTGATCGGCTTGGTGACGGCCCAGATCAGGGAAGGGACAAGCCAGACCAACACCCTCTGGATCACCCAACCGGGTGCGATCCGGACATTCACGAGCACCGGCGGGGACTGCACCGTCTACAAGCTCTACTCCGCCGCGGAAATGATCGTTTCCGCAAAATCGTCCAATTCTCTGATAGCTGATGTCCCTACCACCGGTGGGACCCTGAATGGAAACATATACACGGATCTCAATGCCCCCGTGACTAACAAGGCCGGGGGAGGCTGGCTCTATCCGATTCTCAACCCCGCCGCCACCAACGTCGTGGAGGGATTCTCCGTCGCCTCCAGCGCCTCCACTGTTTCCAGCAACACGATCTCCGGAGCGCCGGCACAGATTCCGATGCCTGTCCGCTGGCTCTACTTTCTACGGAACGGAGATCTGCAGCCTATGGACGTCAGCTCGGGCGTGGTGGCGAACGCCACCTCGAACAATCCCATCGTGGGTCGCGTCGCCTTCTGGACCGATGACGAGACCTGCAAGCTGAACATCAATACGGCCAGCTCCGGCATGTATTGGGATCAACCGATCGGCAGGGGCAACCAATTTGAAATGGGCAACTTTGCATCAGGAGCGGCAAATAGTCTTCCCGTCGTAACCAAAACCGGCCTGGCCTCCTCCCCCCCCGGAGTCCGGGAATTCCAGCGCTATCCCGGCCATCCGGCGATGACCTCACTGGATGTTGTCTTCAATAATACCACTTTCTTTTCAACAACAAACAACACAGAACGCGTTAAGAAAATCCTGGAACTCTCACCCCGATACGCCTGGGGAGGCTCCCAGCTGGGAACCAATTTCCCGGTAAATCCTTCGGGCAATGTGACCCTGGATAAGGACCGGCTCTACGCCACCGTGGACGAGCTCTTCTACACCACGAACCGGACAGCCAACAGCACCGCGGGAAGCAACGCAGTCGCCACCCCGGCCATGAACCTCTCCTCCACCAACCTGAGCCTGGTTCGCTTCTTCCTGACGGCGAACAGCCGCGCCCCCGAGGTCACCGCCTTCAACACCCCCCGGGTGACCATCTGGCCCGTGAGCTCCACAGCGACCAACCGCACCGTGCTGGACAGGACCATCGCCTTCTGCTCCACGATCGCTGGTACTAATAACATCCCCCGCGAGTATATCTTCCAGCGATCGGCTTTCGATCCCTCGAGAATCAACTTCGTGCCGAACAGCTCCTTTACAGGGGCTTCTGGCAACGGATCGCAGAACGCCACACTGGATTTCACCGCCAGTAATTCCACCATCTACACCTACCTGCAGGGATTGATGGCCAAGAGCTACCCCGGCTTCGGAGCCAGTCTGGCCTCCACCAACAAATTCGGGAGCGACAGCGACCAGATCCTCACAGAGATCTATGACTACATCCGCTGCGTGAATCTCTTCGATTGCAGTGCTACCAATGCACTGCAGTATACCGGACGTCCTTTTTATATGGACGAGCTTGATATATTGCGCCCGGGCACGGGCACGAATATGTATGATGCAAGCTTGCAATCAGGTCTCCCCTTGCCACGCGACCCGTCAGCCATCAACGCCAGATTTCAGCTGCTGCCCTCCGCATATTCGGGTCAGGTCGTCCCTGCGGTGATCACTTCCACGAACGGATCTTCCACGAACGGATCTTACACGAGGGGGTTCGGCCGCTTCCCGACGATCGTGGGAGCTACCCTCGGATTCTTCGCCACCGATCCGGTAACCCCAAAGACCCCGAGCTATTGGGCAACGAATTTCGTTACGAATCCTATCGAACCTTTGCCCGTGACTAATAACAACGCCAGACTCACTAACCTCACCAGTGGTTGGACTAAAGGGACTAACAATGCGGAGCCGGCCGGAAAGATCAGGGGCATCCTGCTCTTTTCCGTTGCCACACCCGCTGCAGGACCTCTGAATATCACTCACACCTACGACATCCGCGTCAATAGCGGCTTTTCAACCACCTCGTTTCTAGTCAATAGCAACTCCATCAACATGACTAATGGCTCCATCAACCGTATCTTGGGCAATCCAGATCTTTCGGTGGAAGGGTCAGGCCTCCCCCTCTGGGATATTCTTTTGACTGGTGGGCCGGTTACTAATGCAAGAACTGCCACACTACGTTCTTATGATATCACGCGGGCAGGCTCTCGAAAAAGCATCAGCCCGACCGGTGCCAATGTCAACTCCTATCCCTTTGTCAGCCAGAGCGACATCACGGTCAATACCGACACTTCTTCAATTATCGGCCCCGCCCTCAACTTCACCGGCGGCACCTTGGATGTCGACATCCTGGTGGACAGCCAGGTGGTTCAGAATCTGAAAATGGAGTTCCCGAATTTCACCGCCCCCATGCCTCTTTGGGCCCCGGTGGCTACATTTATAACCACCACCGGGACGACCAATGCTAACTTGATTGATGGAAAGAATGTATCAATCACCACAAATACAGTGACAATTAGCGGGGGCAATTGGGAGCTTCAGACCGCGACCGCCACGGTGAACCCAACAAATGGAATCTGGCCCACAAACTGGACAACAACATCCACTAATGCAGTTGTAAATTGGCGGAATCGTATCTCCACAGGAATTGTTGGAGATCTAAGCCCCTTGAGATGGAATGTTTCAGGCGCAGTAGATTCTGGACCAGTACCTCTTCCGACATGCCTGATGCCCAACAATCTCGATACGGTCCGCGGCATCGAACTCAACACCTCGGCGGCACCCTACGGCGATGCGCGCCTGGTCGCCGGACTCACGAATGTCCCAGCCAGCTATTTCCAGCCATGTGCGGGATATAATTCCACCAATAACCATGCCCACAGCCTGCGACTCCATCCGCTTGCCACAAATGGCAGCCTGGTCGCGGGCGTCGCCCCCACCAACGCAATCTCCGCTTCCCAATACTATGGACTTCCCAGCACCATGACTAACGCGAGATGGATCAACGGGATCAATAGTGGCCCGGGCGACTGGGATGAGGGAGTTGCGCGATATAACGCAAGCGGCCAGGGCGTTACGGAAGCGGGTGCCTTCATCAACAAGTCCGCCGACGCGGCATACCTCTTCCGTCGTAGCGGAAACATTCCTTCGCTTCCTTACTTCAAAGTCAGTGGGATGATCGTCTCGACAGACAATTCATTTACCCCGAACCGCATGATGCCCTCGGCTGGGATGTTCGGCTCACTCCCCGTGGGGGTGAAGCGTGGTCTACCGTGGCAGACCTTGCTCTTCCGGCCCGGGAACCAGACGACCGGAGGCCATCCCGGTACAAATTCTCCACCAGACCATCTCATGCTCGATCTCTTCCAGATGCCGGTGGTGGAGCCTTACGCCATCAGCGATCCCTTCTCGACGGCGGGCAAGGTGAATCTGAACTGGCAGATCGCCCCCTTCAGCTACATCAAGCGCTCGACCGCCCTGCGCGGCGTGCTCTATCCGGAAAAGATCATCGCCGTGCCGACTACGAACGCCTATGTGCTTGCAATGCATCCGAACGGGTTTACTAAAGACGATACCATCAACTACCGCTACAATATCGACCGCGATGCGACGATGACCCTCTTCGATGATCGATTCTCGACCAATGGAGTCTTCCTGACCGCCTCCCAGATCTGCGAGATGCCCCTGGTGCCCAAGCCGGAGAGTGTGAACGCCAGCGGCTTGGTGCCGGCATCCATAAACCCGTTCCAGACACCTCTGCTCAATGCCACCAACGCCACCACGGTCTCAACCTACGTGAATAACTTCTGGACAAACGCCACCCTGGGCGCCACCCTGGGCGGTGCGGGCACGGCCGACAATCTCCGGGAGCGACCCTACACCACGATCTATCCGCGCGTGACGGTGAAATCGAACACCTTCCAGATCCACATGAAGGTGCAGGCAATCCAGAAATCCCCGAGAACGGCTGCCAACAAGATGGAGCGGGGCGATGCCGTCGTGGCGACCTACCAGGGATCGAGCATCGTGGAGCGCTATCTCGATACCACGCAGGCCACCTTCGATCTGACTAATCCCGACGCCCAGCTGGGGCCCTATCGCTTCCGAGTCGTGAACTCCAAGCAATTCAATCCGTGAAGACGCGGCATTCCAAGAATAGCAGCGGCTTCAGCCTGATCGAAATCGTCATCGCCATCGGCTTGGCGGCCTTTGCGATCGTGGGACTCATCGGCCTGATGCCGCAGGGGTTGACCACCCTCAAGCAGTCACGCAGCGATTCCCTCAGGGCGGAGATCCTCAAATCGGTGGCCAATACCGCCAAGCAGACGGACTTCTCCCTCATCTCCTCACTCAATGGAACGAATTTCTACTTTGACGGAGATGGGGTGCTAGTGGCCTCCGGCTCTGCCGACGCCCTCTACGAGGCGGTCCTGAGCACGAATCCCGCGAATGTGCCAACATCTGGCTCAGCCTACCCACTCCCCGGTGCGATTGAGGTCTCCGTGAATATCCGCCGCAAGGACAACACGAACAGCGAGTCCACCATCCACACCCTCATCATTCCCGATAATGGCAGATAAAGGGACATCACGGCTCAAGGGACGGGAGAGACGGAAGGGACCGTGGGGACCGGGCGGCGCGTCACAGGCCTTCACCCTGATCGAGTTACTGGTCGCGATGACGATCCTCTGCCTGCTGGGTGTCCTCTTGCTGAGCATGGTGGGCAATATCTCCTCACTCTCCAAGAGGTCGCGGGAGCAGGTGGAGAGCTTCCAGGGGGCGCGCGCGGGATTTGAGGCCCTCACCCGCAATCTCTCCCAGGCCACACTCAACACCTACTGGGACTACTATGACAGCGCGAGCAACTCTGCCAGCAGCGCGAGCTACAACGGGACTCCTGCAAGATATGATCGCCAGTCGGAGCTCCACTTCCGCTCGGGTCCCGGCTCGAATGTGCTGATCCCCGCCACCCCGGCGAATTATCCCACCCATGCCGTTTTCTTCCAGATCCCGGGAGGATACTCGGCCACCAACACGCTCAAGACCCTCACGACCACGCTCAATGCCGTGGGGTTCTTCATCGAGTTCGGGAGTGACAAATCCCTGAGGCCCGATTTCCTCTCCAACTCCACTTCGATCAATGAACGCAACCGCTACCGCCTGATGCAGATGCAGCAGCCGACGGAAAGTCTCCAGATCTACAGCACGAACACCGGCACCGCGTGGTTCACGAATCCCCTCGCCTCCGCAGTCCGGCCCGTGAATGTGCTCGCTGAGAATGTGGTGGCGCTGGTGATCGTCCCGAAACTTTCCGAGACCGAGGATCCGAGCAACATCTCGCTGGTAAGGCCCGACTACAACTACGACTCCCGGGCGACCAAATCCTACTCGGCCACCTCGGCCTCGGGCACCACGATAAGCGGCACAACACTGCATCAGCTCCCTCCCCTCGTGGAAGTCATCATGGTGGCGATCGATGAGACCTCGGCACAACGCGCCGCGGCCATCAATGGCACCAATGCTCCGGATTTCGGCCAGTCCACCCTCTTCACCACCAATGTCACCTCCTACGCCGGCCTGACCAACGACCTGAATACCCTGGAAAACACCCTGCGCAGCCGGGGAATGATCTACCGCACCTACCGCACCGTGGTCGGCATCCGTGGGGCGAAGTGGAGCAAATAAATGAGCACGAACAGACACGCCTTCAGCCTCGTCGAGCTATTGATTGTCGTTGCCATCATCGGCATCCTGGCAGTTCTCACGATCCCGGCCTTCGTCACCATCTCGGATGCCAAGCAGATCACGGCGGCCAACCAAAGCCTCTCCGACGGCCTCCGTCTCGCGCGGCAACTCGCCCTCGTGAATTCCACTCCGGTCGAGTTCCGTCTCTGGAACATCATGCCCAAGGATGGCCTGACCAATAGCTACTGCGCCTATTCCTACAATCTGATCACGGATTCCGGAGTCACCAATTTCGGGAAGACGATCTATTTCGCCAAGGGAGTCAGTCTCTCGACAGCCTCCGCCAACGCCTACTCGACGCTTGTCACAGTCGGTCTGGTGACGATCTCCTCCACCAATAGCTACGCCAGTTTCAACTTCCGTCCGGACGGATCCACCGACCTGAATCCCACATCGAAATGGTTTGCCACCTTCGTGCGCGATCGCGAGGTGACGAACTCCTCCCTCCCAAATAACTACATCACCCTCCGGATCGACCCGCTCAACGGTAACGTCAGCTACTACAGGCCGTAGGGGAAGGCGGAAGGCGGAACCAAGCCTCTGGGGAGAGGCGCGGAAGATCACGCGCATGCGTGACCCGGAGGGCGCCACCGCTTGCCGGGAGGCAAGTGGCGTCAAACCTGAAACTTGAAAGCTGAAAGCTGAAAGCTGAAAGGCGGAAGGCGGAACCAAGCCTCTGGGGAGAGGCGCGGAAGATCCCGCGAAGGCGGGACCCGGAGGGCGCCACCGCTTGCCGGGAGGCAAGTGGCGTCAAACCTGAACCAAGCCTCTGGGGAGAGGCGCGGAAGATCCCGCGCATGCGGGACCCACAGGGCGCTACTCTTTGATCCTACCTTGGCGACCTTGGCGACCTTGGCGACCTTGGCGACCTTGGCGACCTTGGCGACCTTGGCGACCTTTGCGCCCGTTGCGTGAAATCATCACCTTTCAATCAACCCACTCCCAACAGCGAGGCGCCAGAGTTTTTTACGAGAGCTGATGCCAGCAACCGGTGACCTTGCCCAGATCCACAGGGCTTGTTCCGACAAAGGGGATCCTGCCAGAGAGTGCGGACACGGCGAGACGCTGGGCCTCGCTGTGCTGGCTGTGGCAGTTGATCATCGCCGTGAGTTGGGGAAAGTCATGGAGGTGGTATGGCGACCCGAAGCTGATGCCAATGACTGGAACATCATGCTGGGCTAAAACTGACCCTGCGATCGGCCGAAGGAACGGACCGCTTGGCCGTATTCTGGAGATGCCCCAGTTGGGGTTGAAGGCAAAGGCGAGGATCACCAGATCCTGCCCCCTGAGCCATCCATCGGGAGGCCACTCGGGCATGTTGCTTTCCGTGTAATGGGTGAGAAGTGCTCCGGCATCCCGGAGAGCGTCGTTGAAGTGGTCGAGGGGGTATCCCTGATCGCCTAGTAAATGGATGACGGTCACTTTCTTTCCGTGCGGATCGAAGGGGATGATTCCCTTCTTGTCCTTCACCAGGGTAAGACTCCGCTCCGTTGCGCGGCGGGCTCCCTCGCGGAATCTCTCCAAATCGGCCGAGGGCGCAGGTCGGGGGAGCGCATCGGACTCCGTACAGAGGCCAAGAACCTCCTTCAGACGCAGGATCCGACGCACCGCCGTATCGACCCTCTCCCAGGTGAGGCGCCCATCGGCAATCGCGTCGCGTAGAATCCCGAGATCCCTCTTCATGTCCATAAAGAGCAACTGGTCGCATCCCGCCATGATCGCCGCCGGAAGGGTGATCTCCCTAGGTCCCCAGCTCGTGATGCCTCCCATGCCCATCGCATCGGACAAGATCAGCCCCTCAAATCCCAACTCCTGCCTCAACAGGCCCTCGATCAGGGGCCGGGAAAGAGTCGCCGGCGGTGCCTCGTCCACGGTGCCGATTCCGGGATCCCAAGCGGGCAGGGCGATATGGCCCAGCATCACCGTCCACGCTCCGGCCTCGATGGCCGAGCGGAACGCCGCCCCCGACGTGCGCCTCCATTGTTCCATCGACTGGGGATTAATCGTACGGCAGAGATGCTGGTCCCGGTCGTCGTAGCCGTCGCCCGGAAAGTGTTTCGGCGTCGTGGCCAACCCTCCCTCCTGCATGGCGCGTATCATCGCGGCCGCGTGCCTTCCGACATGAGCGGGTTCATCCCCGAGGCTTCGGGTACTGGTGATTGGGTTGTGAGGATGGACGTTGAGATCCACCACGGGCCCGAGCGTCCAATGGACTCCTGCATCACGGCACTCGACCGCACAGCTACGGCCCATCTCGAAGGAGAGATCCAGGTCGTCCGCCGCGCCCATCCCCATCATCTCGGGCCAGGTCGTGGCATCCTTGATCAGGCGCGCGGGACCGTTCTCCGCATCCGAGGAGACCACCACGGGGACCTTGGCATTGCGCTGGATGATGGCGCTCGTGCGTCGGAACGTTTCCCTCGCTCCCGTAAAAATGAACACGCCGCCGGGAGTCAGTCCGTCGGTTTGCTCCATCCATGATTCCGGCGTCAGATCCGGGGTCACTGTCGTGTGGAGCAACTGGGCCAGACGCTCATCCGGCAAGAGGGAAGCGAGTGTCTGCTCGACCCAAGGAGTGTGAATGTCTGAAAGTGCGGTTTTCATAAAATCTATGATAGACGCTTCTTTGCCTCGGCGTAAATCTCAGGATTCAGTGGCCCACGTGCGGCCGCCGTCACGTTGTCGAGAAGGTGCGAGGGATTCTTCGTTCCGACGATGTTCGTGTGCATGCCGGGATGGGTGTTGGTGAAGCGCTGCAGAAACTGCGTCCGGCTCTCCCCTTCCCCCAGCAATTCGTCGAGTCGGGCCTTATTCCAAAGCGTCCGCCGATCGTTGGCGTCGACTTCGGCGCCCAACTGGCCGCCTGACACGCCGCCACGGATGATCACACCCGCTCCGCTGTCGTGCGCCCTCTGAATCGCCTCCTCGTGCGTCCGTTCGAGCGCAGAATAGGGGATCTGGAAGGTGTCAAAGACTCCCCATCCGATGTAAGTATCAAGATGCGGTAGGGTCGAGCTGATCCCGATCCAGCGAACCTTCCCCTGCTCTTTCATCAACTGAAGCGCCTCGACCAATTTGCCGGAGAGGGTCTGCTCGACATCGGGGTTATGAAGTTGCATCACATCGATGTAGTCCGTCTTCATCCGCTCAAGGCTCTCGTGAAGACCACGGAAGAGATTCTCGGCGGTCCAGACATGGGGCGTCTCGTCCGTGTGCTCGTCCTTGTGAACGACTGTGCATCCGCACTTGGTTGCCAGCACATACTCGCTGCGTCTCCCTGAGAGAAATTTGCCGATTCTTTCTTCGGAGAGGCCGTAGTCATTCGAGGTGTCGATGAAGTTGATGCCCGCATCGAGAACCGCGTTCAGGATCGACTCCGATTCGCTATCGCTGATCTGGCGTCCTCCCCAGATGCGTGGGCCGCGAAGTTCCATCGCGCCGAAGCCGAGTTTTGTGACATGGAGTCCGGTTCTTCCTAATACATTGGTTGGGATACTCATCGTGATGCTGGTTAAGACATGCAAACTTGCAAACTTGGGGTCAGTGTTCATTTTGTTTCATTTTTTTAAAGACAAAACACCTCAATTTTGTGGGAACCTTTTTTTCGATCCGCAATAAATCCATGCGGTGAATGACCCTGCTTACATTGGCTGCGTTTTTCATGCCCAGATGCTCGGCTATCCACGATTGGGACATCGTTGTCTTTTTCCAAAGCAATCCTGCAAGCAGCACCTTTCGAGGCTCAGTGCAGCGATGCCCGGCCAACTCATCGGCGCGGAGGTTTGCCAGCCTCAATCCCTCATCCAGAAGTGCGAGCGCATTTTGCTCACCGTGGGCCTGCCTTTCGGGGCTGGCATCATAGCCCCGCGCTTTGCGTTTTCGACCGATCACCTCCTCACCGAGCTTCATCAACTTCTCGGCAAACGCCTGTTTTCCCCAATACCAACCCCGCTGCAAATGGCTTCCACGCTTGTCGGCATCAGCATCCACTGTGACTAACCCGCTCCGCTCACGCTCCTCAGTCACACGCTCGTCCAGGCGCTTGGCCATTTTTTCCCGCCCCTCGGCCGTATCCTCCACTCCCATCGTCGCCAGCCCTTGCTCAGCCGCCAACCACTTCGCCCTTTGATGGGGCATCAAGGCATACCCGCCAGCAAGACTGCTCCACGGATAATCCAAGACACTCTGCCCTCGGGTCACATCAACCAGACCCGCACGGCCGGGATTCAAGTGAATGTAATCCCAGAGCGTTTCGTAATAGTAGGGGCTTTCCCCATCGACCACCACCGCCTTGTAGCGATCTCCAAACAACCGCCCCCACTCGCGATGCCGCACATTAAATCGACGCGTCACCGTGTTTTGGAACCACTTCATGCCCTCCACCAGATTCGCCTCGGGCGTCTGAATAAAAAGATGGTAATGATTGTTCATCAACACCCACGCGTGAACAAGCCAACCCGTTTTTTCACAGACATCGGCCAGACATTGCAAAAAAAACCGCCGGTCGTGATCATCCACAAATATAGGCCCCCGCCGGTTCCCACGAGCCATCACATGGTAAAAAGCTCCTTCAAATTCCAATCGAATACTTCGCGCCATGCAGGGAATCCAACAGATAAATCAAACGCACGCAATCAAAGGATGAAAGAAAGTGCACACTGACCCCTTGTTTGACAGCGGCTTGGTTCAGCTTTCCGGTTTCAAGTTTCATCTTTCATCTTTCAGCCTTCCTCCGCTCCATCGGGCCCTACTCTTTGATCCTACCTTGGCGACCTTTGCGCCCGTTGCGTGAAAACATCATCCTTCAATCAAACCCTCATACACAGCTCTTGCGGATGAACGGAAAAACAACTATCCCCGAAACCAAGAAAATACAACTCCGATGAACATTCCATTGTATCCGACACCCCGCAGTCTTTCTCTCCAAGACGGTTTTGCCACGGTCCCCGAATCGTTGACTGTTTCGGGCGCGCCCCGCGGCCTGTTGCCCACCATTCCGGGATTGGCGGGCGTGGATGCCGAGTCCGGCTGGATCCGGCTTGCCATCGACGGGCAGGGACCGCGCGAGGCGGGCGGGGAGGCCTACCGGTTGGCGGTCACGGCGACTGGTGTCGAGATCGCAGCTCGCACTGCGACCGGATTACGCTGGGGACTTGCGACGCTCGTCCAACTGCTGCGCGCTTTTCCCTCGCAGTTGCCCTGCCTGCTGATCGAGGATGCGCCGGCCTTTGCGGAGCGCGGGTTCATGCTTGATATTTCGCGCGACCGGGTGCCGACCATGGCGACATTGCACGATTTGGTGGACCGGATGGCGGGGCTCAAGCTCAACCATCTTCAGTTGTATACCGAGCACACGTTTGCCTATGTCGGGCACGAGGCGGTGTGGCGCAATGCCGATCCGTTGACGCCCTCGGAAATGCGCTCTCTGGATTCCTATGCCGCCGCGCGTGGCGTGGCGTTGTCCGCGAATCAGAATAGTTTCGGACACTTCGAAAGGTGGCTCTGCCATCCGCATTACGCCCCGCTCGGCGAGGTGGAAGCCCCCTGGCTTTATCCGGCATGGGGTCATAGCTGGCAGGAACCCAGCACGCTCTGTCCGCTTGATCCTGGAAGTCTTTCGCTGGTCGAGGATTTGTTCAGCCAGCTCTTCCCGTGTTGCTCCGGCCCGTATGCCAACATCGGCGGTGACGAACCGCTGGATCTCGGTGAGGGTCGCAGTCGCGAGGCCTGCACGGAGCGTGGCCGCGGGCGGGTCTTCAGCGAGTATCTCGGCAAGGTGCTGCACGCGGCGCAGAGGTTGGGCAAGCGCCCGCAGTTCTGGTGCGATCCGCATCCGAATGAGGACGACAGCCTGCCGAGCGATCTGACTGTGCTGGTGTGGGGCTATGGACAGGAGGAGGACTTCGCCACCCGTCTGACCGCGCACGCCGCCGCCGGACGCGAGGTCTGGGTCGCTCCGGGAACGGGAAACTGGCAGAGCTATACCGGTCGCACTGCGGTGCGTTATGGAAATCTCTCCCGTGCCGCCACCCAAGGGGCTGCCGCCGGTGCAGTCGGCTATCTGAACACGGAGTGGGGCGATCTCGGCCATCGCCAACAATGGCCGCTGGCCCTCTTTGGAATGGCCGATGGCGCGCAGGCGGCTTGGAGCGGGGGCGGGGCGTTTGATGCCGAAGCCGCCGGACTGCATGCACTCGGTTCGGCCGCGTTGGGAACATGGCTGGCTGAACTCGGTCGGCCTGACGAGCTGATTCCGGGCGGCATTGGATCGGTGATTTTTTTGGACGGCAATATCGCTTGGAGCAACGAGGTCGACCCCGCTGCGATCCCAGCCTGGCGCGAGGTCGCGGAGAAGCTGGCCGGCCTGGAGGCTTCGCTGCCCGCCGTCGGCGGCCTGTTCGAGGAGGAATGCCGCCTGGCCGCGGCCATGGGGCGGTTTGCCGCCGACCGCGCGGTGGCGCGCCGACAGGGTGCCGCCGTGGAAACCCAACGCGCCTTCAAGACCCGCCTCGCCCCATTATGCGCCGACTACCGGCGGCTGTGGCTGGCGCGCAGCCGCTATGGTGGACTGCAAGAGAGCTACCAGAAAATGAAGTCGCTGGCGGGTTGACCATGGGGGTCACGCTTGATGATCGAACGAGTGACCCCGAAGAGGACCTTTATCCCAGATTTTGCAATGGAACCCTGACAACAGGTCTGGTGTTCACCAAGATGGTGAAGTCGAAGCAAGGGAGGTAGAACCACGCCGTAACAAATCAGCGACTGGCGTGAGCTGATAGGACTGCGAAGCAGCCCCGGTAGGGGCGAGTGGCTTGGGAAAGCCCGAGTTCAAATGCGCAGCAACGGCCGGGCATGACAAAACGCGAAAGTCACGAAATGCCGAGGGGTGAGA
>CANKJN010000032.1 GCA_947482345.1 Spartobacteria bacterium | reverse complement strand
TGCCTCAAAATCGTGAACTTGCCTACCGATGGGCGGGGTTGTTTTTGCATATCCCTGCCATGTGGCAGGTTAAAATCTCCCCGTCCATCACCACTTTATCCCAACCACTTTTACCTTCCACTTGCCTCCTCTATGGGATGGCTGTGCTTTGGAATGATCTGGTGGGGAATTCAGGACGAGAATTTCCTGCCGGTGACCCGGAACGGTTCGGGGTCCAAGGCCAAGGCTGTCAATGCCGGTTCCTTCAACATGGGCTCGTGGGCCTGGTATTTCCAGGCCGACCAGTTGCTCTACCGCGTGAAGGAACCCGATCAATCCCCCGCCCGCAACTTTTCCAAGAAGGGCCTCTACATGTTCAACGCCTGGAGTTTTTCCCCGAGTCGCTACAGCCTGCTCGATTTCTACTACCAGACAGGTCTTGTCTATCAGGGGCTCCTTCCCGGACGTCCCGACGACCGGCTGGGAGTCGCCTTGGGTTCAGCCTGGTTCAGTTCCGATGCCTCATCGGCCTATAACCAGACTTACGAAATCCAGACCGCCGCCGCCATTGCCGGAGGGAAGACCATCTACCCGGCTCAACCGCAGCCGACATGGGGAGGGGTCGTTGAAATCGACTACCAGTGCATGCTCACCAAGTGGATCTCCTTGAAGCCTTTTCTCGAGTACATCATGAACCCCCAGCAGAACGGCACCCTCGGGAATGTCCTGGTACTCGGCACTCAGGCGGCGGTCCGCTTCTGAAGCCCTCCGGCGGCACCGGACGTTGCAATATCCTTTCCCGATCGGCCGGGTTCCTGATTAGTCTGCTTCCGGCAATGCACGAATTCCTGCAGCAACTCATCAACGGCCTCTCACTCGGTGCGATCTACGCGCTGATCGCGCTGGGATACAGCATGGTCTACGGACTGCTGAAGTTTATCAACTTCGCCCACGGTGATGTCCTCATGATCGGGGCCTTTGCCGGCTTCTACGCGGCGCCCGTGATCCATCATTTCCTCCCCGATCCGTGGATGACCACGGCCGCCGTCCTGATCTGGGCGATGCTCCTCTGCTCCATCCTCGGCGTGGTGATCGAGCGCCTGGCCTACAGGCCCCTGCGTGATCAGCCGAAGCTCGCGGTGCTCATCACCTCGATCGGAGTTTCCCTCCTGCTGTCCTACGGAGGCCAGATTCTCTTCGGGGTGAACCAGAAGCCCTTTCCCGATCTCCTCCCTCCCATCCGAATCTCACTGGGGCAGGGGGTGACCATGTCGGGCAACCATCTGCTGGTGATCGTGGTGACGCTGGTACTGCTTGTCGGTCTCCGCGAGATCGTCCTGCGGACCCGTTTCGGTCTCGCTCTGCGCGCCCTCTCGCAGAACCGCGATGCGGCCTCCCTCATGGGCGTGAACAGCAACGCCGTGATCTCGCTCACCTTCGCGGTCGGTTCGGCGCTCGCGGGTGCGGCGGGCGTTCTTTACGCCATGAACATCCACTCCATCGAACCGCTCATGGGGACTCTTCCCGGCATCAAGGCCTTCGTGGCGGCGGTGCTCGGCGGGATCGGCAGTCTTCCCGGGGCCGCCGTCGGCGGCCTGCTGCTCGGTCTGACGGAGTGCCTGCTCGGCGGCTCCTTCCTCTCTTCCTACCGCGATGCGATCGCCTTCGGTATTCTCATCGTCATCCTGCTGATCCGCCCCTCAGGCCTCTTCGGAAGCTCCGCCGCGGAGAAGGTGTGATGAGAAAACACAGGGATGAAGGGGATGAAAGGGATGGGATTGAAATCCTGCTGAATGGCATGATCGCGTGCATCAACCTGAGGCTTTTTCCGAGTTCATGAGAGCCCATCAGGGGGATAGGATGGAGCAATCTTGGAAAAAACATTTAGAAACTCAGTTCTGAATATTGCTGCAGTCTTATCCCCTTCATCCCCTTCATCCTTGTGAGTCCTTCCCAAGCACCTCGAGGTAACGGCGTGAGATCGGGTCGGGCTTTCCCGGTTCGAAGCTCTCAATGCGCATCTGCTTGAGCATCCAGAGGCCATTGATCTTCTGGGCCGAGATGATCTCGAAGCGTCTCAGGAGCAGCCCCTTTTTGTCATATCCCTCGATGCGCAGGATCGCCCCGCTCTCCTTGTCGATCCAGACGCGGGCAACTCCGTAGATCGGTTCGTCTGAGGGGGCCTGCAGGTCGATCTTCCAGGCGCGGCGGGTCTTCACCGTCTCCTCTCCCTGAAGAATGGGAAGCGGCCAGTAGAGGAATCCCATCGAGAGATCCTGATACGTCACGCCGGAGTCGCGGACCTCGTCATGGAGGTGAGTCCCGGTGACGGCATTGGTCGCGTCCCCTTTCTTTTCGAGAAGCCGGGTCCGGTTTTGATCCAGCTTTAGCAGGAGCGTCTGGTCGGGATTGGAGAAGCAGTAGCTGATCACCCGGTTCTTGAGCCTGATCCTCAAGGGGGTGGGTTGACCCTCTCCCCTGATCTGCGCCTGCAGGCTGGCCGGCCTGGCTGTGGGACTCAGTCGAGCTGCCTGCAGGATCTGCTCCGCGCTCTGGGCATGGACTTCAAGAACCAGAAGCGGGAGGAGGCAAAGAAAAGCTATCGGGCGAAGTGTCACGCCGAGACCCTAGCTCCCGCCCCTGGCAGGGGCAACGGGAGAGTGGTACCGGGGCGAATGGATTGGCCAGGCGCGGAGGAATGGGTATAGGAACGGGAATGGCCACATCCTCGCCGGACAAGCATCTGGTTCTCTACGACGGATCCTGCGGTTTTTGCAGTCGATCCATGGTGAGATGGAGAAAGGCAGGGGAGGGGATCATTGATTTTGCCCCGGTGCAATCGGGAGCCGGGGAGGCCTATGGATTCAAGGCCGATCAACCGATGGGGGCGCTCCATCTGGTCGAGACCGGCGGTGAAATCCACCGTGGTGCGGCGGCTGTCTTCCGGATGATGGAACTGTGTTCAAGTTCAGCCGGCGCTCTCCTCTGGAGGCTCTACCGGAATGTTCCCGCCTTCCGGGTGTTCGCCGATCTGGGATACCGCTTGGTGTCATCCATCCGGACGTTGCTTCCTGCCCGCGCGTGCCGGATTCCGAAGGCATAGGGGGCCGGTGATTCTATTGTAAGGCATCTGGGGTAATCTGTCCCGGAGGCGCTTGGATTCTGGTTTTCCGGCATTCTGTGCCGGAGGGATGTGTGAAGCCCGTGAGCGAGGTACGCTGGGAGATCGAACGATTTTTTTACAGAAAATTCATTATCCGGCCTCCGGGAAGGGATGCCCCGGCGTGCCTTCAAAAAAAATATCTCTGACGAAATGTAAAAATCTTCTTGCAGATTATCACCGTTTCCCTAGTTTCCCACATCCCGACTTCTTCGGGGCCACAAGCTCCGCAGCGATGCGGATCTGTTCCTTCACAATCACGAGGTGCAGACCATGGCTGCGAGGCGCACGAAGAAGCATGGGAAAAAAAATCATTTCCAAATGCCAACCATCAACCAACTCGTCCGCAAGGGCCGCGCCCAGGTCAAGGTGAAGTCCAAGTCGCCTGCCCTCGTGAATTGTCCCCAGCGTCGCGGCGTCTGCGTGCAGGTGATGACCCGCACCCCCAAGAAGCCCAACTCCGCGCTCCGCAAGGTCGCCAAGGTGCGCCTCACCAACGGCCAGGAAGTGATCGCCTACATCGGCGGCGAAGGCCACAACCTTCAGGAGCACTCGATCGTTCTCGTGCGCGGAGGCCGTGTGAAGGATCTGCCCGGCGTCCGTTACCATATCGTCCGCGGCAGTCTCGACTGCCTCGGGGTCGACGGCCGTCGCCGTGGCCGCTCCAAGTACGGAGCCAAGCGCCCCAAGGCCGGTGAAGAGGCCAAGGGTGCCAAAGGCGCCAAGAAGAAGTAATCTCCAAGCAACCAACAACCGTTCTTTTCCATGTCCCGCCGCAAACGCGTCATCACCAAGGAAGTCAAGCGTGACCTCCGCTACGGCAGCCCGCTCGTTGCCCGCCTCATCACCACCGTCATGCGCGGTGGCAAGCGCTCCCTGGCCGAGCGCATCGTCTACACCGCGATCGAGAGCACCCGCGACGGAACCGAGGCGGTCGACCCCCTCGATGTCCTCCAGAAGGCCATGGACAATGCCCGTCCTCGCCTCGAGGTGAAGAGCCGTCGCGTTGGCGGCGCCACCTACCAGGTTCCCATGGAAGTCCCCGCCGAGCGCCAGTTGGCCTTGGCCATGCGCTGGATCGTCGGATTCGCCAGCAAGCGTAAGAGCATCCCGATGTCCAAGGCTCTCGCTTCCGAGTTGAAAGAGGCAGCTTCCAACCAGGGTGCCGCTATCAAGAAGCGCGACGATCTGCACAAGATGGCTCAGGCCAACCGCGCCTTTGCCCACTTCCGCTGGTAGACCCAATCCCTCTGTTCTTTATCCCATCAACGCAATGAGCACCGCTACTGCAAATCCGAACTCCCCGGATCGCGCCTTTCCGCTGGAGCGCACCCGTAACATCGGGATCTGCGCGCACATCGACGCTGGTAAGACCACCCTCACCGAGCGTGTCCTTTTCTACACCGGCATGATCCATAAGATCGGCGAGGTGCACGAGGGAACCACCGCCACTGATTGGATGGAGCAGGAGCGCGAGCGCGGCATCACCATCACCTCCGCCGCCACCACCTGCAGCTGGAACCAGATCAAGCAGGATGACATTGTGAAGCTGTTCGACGGCATCAAGATGCGCGTCAACATCATCGACACCCCAGGTCACGTGGATTTCACGGCCGAGGTGGAGCGCTCGCTGCGCGTTCTTGACGGTGCTATCGCCGTCTTCTGCGGAGTCGCCGGTGTTCAGCCCCAGTCTGAGACTGTCTGGCGCCAGGCCAACAAGTACAACGTTCCCCGCATCGCCTTCGTCAACAAGATGGACCGCACCGGTGCCAACTTTGCGAACGCCGTCAACGACATGCGCACCAAGCTCGGAGCCAATGCCTGGCCGATCCTCATCCCGATCGGTGCCGAGGACAACCTCCAGGGGCAGATCGACGTCGTGAACCAGAAGGCCGTCATCTACGCCGATGACGCCAGCATGGGCTCCAACTACACCATCACGGAGATCCCGGCAGAACTTAAGGATCTTGCAGAGTCCGCCTACGAGGACTTGGTCTCCCAGATGACCGACCTCGACGAGGAAGTCGGAACACTCTTCCTTGAGGAGAAGCCTGTCACCCGCGAGGTGCTCAAGCAGGCGATTCGCCGCCAGACAACGGCCAACAAGTTCGTTCCTGTGGCCGGAGGTTCCGCCTTCAAGAACAAGGGTGTCCAGTATCTCCTCGACGCCGTTGTTGATTATCTCCCGAGCCCGATTGACATCCCTCCCGCTAAGGGAATGGATCCTGACAATGGTGAGGATAAGTTCGCCGTCACCGACGACAACGCCCCTTTCTGCTCGCTCGCTTTCAAGCTCTGGAGCGATCCTTTCGTCGGAAAGCTCGTCTTCTTCCGCGTTTATTCCGGCAAACTGAGCAAAGGCGACACAGTGCTCAATCCCCGTACCGGGAAGCGCGAGCGCATCAGCCGACTCATCCAGATCCAGGCCGACAAGCGCGAGGACATCGACACATGCTACTCCGGTGACATCGCCGCTATCGTCGGCATCAAGAACATCACCACCGGTGACACCCTCTGCACCGAGGACGATCCGATCGCACTCGAGCCTCCCTCCTTCCCTGATCCGGTTATCTCCATGGCCATCGAGCCGAAGACCAAGGCCGACCAGGAGAAGATGGGTAACGCACTCCAGCGTCTCTCGGAAGAGGACCCGACCTTCCGTGTCTTCACTAACGAGGAGACCGGCCAGACCATCATCGCCGGCATGGGCGAGCTCCACCTCGAGATCATCCGTGACCGCATGATGCGCGAGTTCAAAGTCGAGGCGAACTCCGGCAAGCCTCAGATCGCCTACAAGGAGACCATCCTTAGCGCCGCTGACGGCGAAGGTAAGCTCGTCAAGCAGTCCGGTGGACGCGGTCAGTACGGACACGTTGTCATCAAGATTGCCCCGAACGAAAAGGGCAAGGGAGTCACGATCGAGAACAAGACAGTCGGTGGTTCCATCCCGAAGGATTTCATCCCTGCCGTCATCAAGGGCCTCAACGAGGCTGCGCTCAACGGTGTCGTCGGTGGCTACCCCGTGATCGACGTCCATATCGAAATCGTCGACGGATCCTACCACGATGTGGATTCCAACGAAATGGCCTTCAAGATGGCGGCTATCTTCGCGCTCAAGGATGGACTCAAGAACGCCAAGCCGATCCTTCTCGAGCCGATCATGAAGGTCGAGGCCGTGACTCCCGAGGAGTATCAGGGCGACATCATGGGTGATCTCAACCGCCGTCGCGGAAAGATCATGTCCATCGAGACCAAGGCAATCGTCACCAGCGTCAACGCCGAGGTTCCCCTCTCCGAGATGTTCGGTTACGCCACCTCCATCCGCTCACTCTCCAAGGGACGTGCTTCCTACTCCATGGAGCCTTCCCACTTCGAACAGGTCCCGGCCCAGGTACTGGCCGCGGTCCTTGACCAGAAAAACTAACCCATCACGACCATGGCCGCAGGACAACGCATCCGTATCCGCCTCAAAGGCTTCGACTTCCGCCTCCTTGATATCTCGGCTCTCGAGATCGTCGAGACAGCCAAGCGCACCGGCTCCAAAGTGACCGGACCCATCCCGCTTCCGACCCGCATCGAGAAGTTCACGGTGAACCGCTCCCCGCACGTCGACAAGAAGTCGATGGACCAGTTCGAAATTCGCACCCACAAGCGCCTGCTCGACATCCTCGAGCCGACCGCCAAGACCGTCGATGAGCTCCGCAAGCTCAACCTTCCCGCCGGCGTGGACATCACCATCAAGATCTGACCCCTTTATCCCGAACCCTAATCCTATGAGCATCGGCGTTCTCGGCAAAAAAATCGGTATGACCCGTGTCTATGACACCAAGGGTCGCATCCGCCCCGTTACGGTCATTGAGGCCGGCGGCAATCGCGTTCTTCAGGTTAAGTCCAAGGAGAAGGACGGCTACTCCGCCATCCAGGTCGGCTTCGGCGACCAGAAGGAGCAGCGTGTCGGCAAGGCCCAGAAGGGTCACTTTGCCAAGACTGCCTCGACTCCCAAGCGTTTCATCCGCGAGTTCCGACTCAAGGATGGTGAGACCGCCCCCGAGTCGGTCGACCTCCCGGTCACGACCTTCCAGGACGGACAGTTCGTCGATGTCATCGCGACATCCAAGGGCAAGGGATTCCAGGGCGTCGTCAAGCGCTTCAAGTTCGCTGGACAGCCTGAGACCCACGGTTCCATGATGCACCGCCGCAACGGCGCCATCGGTAACCGCCTCACCCCGGGCCGCGTCTGGAAGAACATGGGCATGCCCGGTCACATGGGTGACGAACGCATCACCATTCAGAATCTCGAGATCGTTCAGGTCCGCGAGGCCGAGGGTGTAATCCTCATCAGCGGCGCCATCCCCGGTGCCAAGGGAGCCAACGTGGTCATCCGCCCCTCGAAGAAGAAATCCGCAAAAGCCGCCAAGTAATCCATGAGCGCCACTATTCTCACAGCCGACGCGGCCAAGAAGGCCAAGATCGAGATCATCACCGACGGTAAGGGCACACAGGCCGTCCACGACGTGGTCGTCGCCATGCGCGCCAACCGCCGCAGTGGAACCGCCTCGGTCAAGACCAAGGCCACCGTCAACCTTTCCGGCAAGAAGCCCTGGAAGCAGAAGGGAACAGGCCGCGCCCGCGCAGGGTATGCCAGCTCCCCTGTCTGGTCCGGCGGCGGTGTTGTCCACGGACCCCATCCCCGTAGCTACGCCAAGAATACGCCCAAGGCCGTCAAGCGCCTCGCCTTCCGCAAGGCTCTCAGTGCCCGGATTCTTTCCGGCGACGTCCTCATCGTCGATTCCTTCGAGGTGAAGTCGCCCAAGACCAAGGAGTTCGTCTCCCTGGTGACCGGCGCCCACGGCGGCGTCCGCCGCACGCTCATCGTCTCCACGAAGTTCAGCGAGCCGACCCTTCTGGCCGGACGCAATGTCGCAAGCGACCTCCTCATGACGGCCGCCGAGGTGAACACAGAGAACCTCCTCGCCTTCGACAAGATCATCATCACCAAGGATGCCCTTGAGGCCCTTGGCAACCGCCTCCAAGGCTAACCCGGGCTACTTAAATTAGCTACCAGGCATGAAAGAAGC
The DNA here is from genome assembly GCA_947482345.1 of Spartobacteria bacterium. Classification (GTDB taxonomy): domain Bacteria; phylum Verrucomicrobiota; class Verrucomicrobiia; order Chthoniobacterales; family UBA6821; genus UBA6821. Next base: position 19,161 of record CANKJN010000032.1, on the reverse strand, counting down.
ACACGACATCATCAAGAGCGTCCTTGTGACGGAGAAGGCCAGCCTTCTCTCCGAGAAGCTCAACAAGTACGTCTTCCGCGTGGCACCCGCCGCGAACAAGATCGAGATCAAGCGCGCCGTCGAGACCCTCTTCAAGAAGAAGGTCGCCTCGGTCAACACCGCCCAGGTGGAGGGCAAGAAGAAGCGCGAGCGTCGCGCCGACTTCGGCCGCCGCGCCCACTGGAAGAAGGCCATCGTGACCCTCGCCGCCGGCGAGAAGATCGACATCGCGTAATTTTTCCGACGTCCCATCAACCGATTCCACGACCATGGCACTCAAAACCTTCCGCCCCCTGACTCCCTCGCAGCGGTTCAAGGCGCTCCCCTCTTTCGAGGAGATCACCAAGAGCAAGCCCGAGAAGTCCCTCATCGAGAGCAAGAAGCGCACCGGCGGCCGCAACAACATGGGCCGCAAGACCTCCCGTCATCGCGGCGGCGGTCACAAGAAGAATTACCGCATCATTGATTTCAAGCGCAGCCGTCGCGACGCGGTCGCCGATGTGATCGCGATCGAGTACGATCCGAATCGCAGTGCCCGCCTCGCACTCATCCAGTATGCTGATGGCGAGAAGGCCTACATCCTGCATCCTGCCGGTCTCTCCGTCGGCGCCAAGGTTCAGGCCGGTGAGGCCGCCGAGCCCAATGTCGGCAATGCCCTCCCTCTCAAGTCGATTCCTCTCGGTCTTGCGCTTCACAACGTCGAGTTGACCCCCGGCAAGGGTGGTCAGATCGTCCGCAGCGCCGGGTCCCAGGCGATCCTCAGCAACCGCGAAGGTGGCTACGCACTCATCAAGATGGCCTCCGGCGAGCTTCGCAGGGTCAACGAGGAGTGCTATGCGACCATCGGCCAGGTCGGCAACATCGAACACATGAACGTCTCCAGCGGAAAGGCCGGTCGTTCCCGTTGGATGGGCATCCGTCCGCAGACCCGCGGCATGGCCATGAATCCGGTCGATCACCCGATGGGTGGCGGTCAGGGCAAGAGCAAGGGCGGTGGCGGACGCCATCACCCGATGAGCCCCTGGGGCCAGCTTTCCAAGGGTTTCAAGACACGCCGCAAACACAAACAGAGCGACACGTTCATCGTCCAGCGCCGCAAAAAGAAATAACACACCATGGCACGCTCACTCAAAAAAGGACCATTCGTGGAGTGGAAGCTCCTCGAGAAGATCGACAAGCTCAACGAGAGCAACACCAAGAAGCCGATCAAGACCTGGTCGCGCCGCTCGACCGTCACCCCCGATTTCGTGGGTCACACCTTCAACGTGCACAACGGCCGTTCCTTCATCCCTGTTTTCGTCACGGAAAACATGGTCGGTCACAAGCTCGGTGAGTTCGCGCCGACCCGTATCTTCAAGAAGCACGGTTCGCACACCGCCAAGGTCACCAAGTAACCGTTCCGCTCCGCAACCCATGTCCACCCGCTCCCGCCAACTTTCCGCTGCGACCGCGGCCGCCCTTCTTGGGCTGCCGGTTGCTGCGGCCGTGGCCCAGCAGATGGGTGAGGGGAGCACTGCAACCCTGCGCGAGAAGCTCATCCTCTCCGAGGCGGCCATCAAGGGGTTGACCGAGAGCCTGGCCGTCGCCAACGGCGAGACCGAACTCTTCAAGCGCAAGGCCGACGATCTCTCCGCACGGGCCGAGGCCCTTGGTATCCAGACTGCCGGCAATGAGACCGATGCACTCCGCACGCGCCTCCTGGCCGCCGTCCGGGATCTGCGCCTCCTCCAGAAGGAGAAGGATGCCGCCCGCGAGCAGCTTGTCGCCCTGACCGAGTCTGTCATGGAGCTTCTCAAGACTTCCGAGGGAATCGACGCCAAGTCCCGACTCAAGGTGGAGGAGAGACTCCGTTCCGCCTCCGCGTTCATCGGCGGGCAGGAATCAAAGAATGTGTCCGGTGCAGGACTGACCACCGGCCGCGTCGTCGACACGAAGCCCGACCTCGCCCTGATTGTTGCGAATCTGGGTTCCCGCCAAGGCGTCAAGACCGGCATGCCCTTCCAAGTATGGCGAGGCCAGAAGCAGATCGCTTCCGTCCGCGTCGTCGATGTCCGCGATGCAGTCAGCGGCGCCATCGTCCAGAACACAGTCACACCCGCCGACACCGTCAGGACCGGCGACACTCTCATCATCGACTCAACCCGCTAATTCCATCCATGCAAGTCATCGCCACCCACCGTTACGCGCGCATTTCCGCCTTCAAGGCCCGCGAGGTCACCCGTGAGATTCAGGGGCTTCCCGCCGTCGATGCCCTCCAGCAGCTTGGCTTCATCCCGAAGAAAGCAGCTCCCCTTATCGCCAAGACCCTCAAGAGCGCCATCGCCAACGCCGAGCACAACAACAATCTCCGTCCCGAACTTCTCGTGATCAAGGAGGCCGTCATCGGCGAGGCCCCCACGATCAAGCGTGTCCGTCCCAAGGCCCGCGGCAGCGCGGGTCCGGTTCGCAAGCGCAACAGCCACATTCGGATCGTTCTCACCGACGAGGTGCCGATCGTCCGCCGCTCCGACAAGCCCAAGACTTCCGGGAAGGCCAAGGCCAAGAAAGCAGCGGCAGCCGCAGCCACCCCGGAGGCAACTCCCGAATCCAACGCGTAACACCACGCACCAAGCCACCAACGCACACTCACTATGGGTCAAAAAGTCAATCCGATCGGCTTCCGCCTTCCCGTCACCCGCGACTGGGCTTCCCGCTGGTACGCCTCCGAGAAGGAATTCGCCGACTTCCTCTACGCAGACCAGCAGATCCGCAACTGGCTCAAGAAGAAGCTCAAGACCGCCGCGGTTTCCCGCATCGTCATTGAGCGCGCCTGGAACAGCGTCCGCGTCACCATCTTCACCGCCCGCCCTGGCATCGTCATCGGTCGCAAGGGCAGCGAGATCGAGACCATGACCCGTGAGGTCTCCCGTCTTGCCGGAGGCAAGCAGGCCAAGATCGACATCATCGAGATCAAGCAACCCGAGATAGACGCACAGCTTGTCGCCGAGAGTGTCGCCGGCCAGCTTGAGCGCCGCATCGGATTCCGCCGCGCCATGAAGAAGGCGATGCAGATCGCCATGGACATGGGTGCCGACGGTATCAAGATCCGCGCCAGCGGCCGTCTTGGCGGTGCCGAAATCGCACGCACCGAGGTTGTCCGTGCCGGAACCATTCCCCTTCACACCCTTCGTACCACCATCGACTACGGATTTGCCGAGGCCGACACCGTTGCCGGCAAGATCGGCGTCAAGTGCTGGATCTGCAAGAAGCCGGAGAAGCTCGGAGAGCCCCGCAGCGTCGCCCCTCAGGCACCAGCCGAGACCACCGAAGCCGCCGCCTAATCACTATCCCAGTCACACAAATTTTCTAAAGGAGAGAAGTCATGCCCTTGCTGCCAAAACGAGTCAAATACCGCAAGACCCAGCGCGGAAGCCGCACCGGGAACGCCTCGCGCAATATCAACATCGATTTCGGTGAATTCGGTCTCCAGACGCTCGATCGCGCCTGGATCACCAATACCCAGATCGAGGCCGCCCGTGTCGCGCTCACCCGCAACATGAAGCGCAAAGGCAAACTCTGGATCCGCATCTTCCCGGACAAGTCCGTCACCGCCCGCCCGCCAGAAACCCGAATGGGCAAAGGTAAGGGTCAGCCCGAGTACTGGGTCGCCACCGTGCGTCCCGGCAACATCCTCTTCGAACTCGACGGTATCTCCGAGACCGTTGCCCGTGAGTCCCTCCGACTCGCCGCCAATAAACTCCCGATCCGCACCAAGTTCGTCACCCGCCACCACGCTTCCTAAGGCGGCGACCACCACGGTAAAAATCACAGGCAACTCCATATGACTCTTGACGAAATCCGCGAATTGACGCCTACTGAACTCTCTTCCCGTAAAAAGGAACTGCGCCAGGAGATTTTCCATCTCCGTTTGCAGCAGCAGGCCGGCCAGCTTGAGAAGCCCCACCTCCTGCGCACCCTGCGCCGCGAGATTGCCCGCCTCGAGACCGTCCTGACGGCCAAGACCAAGGCAACCAACGCATAACCGGCAGGAACCACCAAGGCACCAGCAACGATGAACGACACAGCCACAACTTCCACGGCCTCCGAGGCCCGCTCCCTCCGCAAGACCCGCGTCGGCGAGGTGATTTCCGACAAGATGGACAAGACCATCGTCGTCAAGACGATCACCCGCGTCCCTCACCCCCTCTTCGGCAAGATCGTCAAGCAGGTCAAGAAATTCCACGTTCACGACGAGAAGAACGAGGCCAAGGTCGGGGACCGCGTCTCCATCATGGAGACCCGCCCTCTCAGCCGCCTCAAGCGCTGGCGCCTCGTCGAGGTGATCCGTCACTGATCGCCCCGTCCGCCAACCACATTTTTCAGGAACCACCACCATGATCCAGATCCGCTCCCGCCTCGACGTCGCCGACAACACCGGCGCCCGCATGGCCACCATGATCGGCGTCATCGGCAAGCGCACCCTTACTGCGCGCGTCGGCGATGTCATCACCGCCAACGTGAAGGAAGCCGCCACCGGCGGCACCGTGAAGAAGGGTGACGTCGTTCGCGCCGTCATCGTCCGCACCAAGCAGCCCGTGCGCCGCGAGGACGGTTCCTACCTCCGCTTCGACAACAACGCCATCGTCATCATCGACAAAGACCTCAATCCCCGCGGCACCCGTATCTTCGGACCCGTCGCCCGCGAGCTTCGTGAGAAAAACTTCATGAAGATCGTCTCCCTGGCCCCCGAGGTTCTCTAACACCCAAGAAGTTCCAAGCCATGCCCGCTCTGCAGCTCATCAATACCCACGTCCACGCCGGCGACCTCGTGAAGGTCATCTCCGGAAACCATCGTGGTTCCGAAGGAAAGATCCTCCAGGTCAACCGCGCCAAGCACCAGGTCGTCATCGAGGGTGTCCGCATGATCAAGAAGCACGTCCGCCGCTCCCAGGAGCAGCCCAACGGCGCGATCATCGAGAGGGAAGGCCCCATCCACATTTCCAACGTCATGCTTCTCCAGAAGGGAACCCGTGAGGGTGCCGCCACAGAGGGCAAGGAGGCCAAGCCCAAGGCCGCCAAGAAGCCGGCCAAGAAGGCCAAGGCCGAATAACACCCGGGAAGCCACATCAACAAAGGATACAGCGACATGTCACTGCCCATTGCCGAACTTCAGAACGAGTACACCACTCGGATCATCCCCGCTCTCAAGGAGAAGCGCGGTTACAAGAACGTCCATCAGGTTCCGCGTCTGGTGAAGGTTGTCATCAACACCTCCATCGCCTCCGCACCCGACGTCAAGGCAGCGCTGGAAATCGCCAAGGACGAGCTTGAGACGATCACGGGCCAGAAGCCTGTCGAGACCATCGCCAAGAAGGCCATTTCCAACTTCAAGCTCCGCGCCGGCCAGGCGATCGGCGCCAAAGTGACCCTCCGCGGTCGCCTCATGTACGAGTTCCTCGAGCGCCTCATCAAGACGGCACTCCCCCGCATCCGCGACTTCCGCGGTGTTTCCGCACGCGCCTTCGACGGCAACGGCAATTACACCCTGGGTGTCTCCGATCAGTCCATCTTCCCCGAAATCGAGCTCGACAAGATCAAGCGCAACATCGGTTTCGACATCACCATCGTCACCTCCGCGACGAGCAACGACGAGGCGCGCGCCCTCCTTTCCGAACTCGGAATGCCCTTCGTCGGCCGCAACGCCAAGAAGGTTGAGAAGACCGAAGCCGCAGAAAACGCAGCCGCCTGATTTCCATGAGTGCATTGACCGATCCCATCGCAGACCTTCTCACCCGCGTCCGCAACGCTGTCAGCGTGCAGAAGGACGAGTTCTACGTCCCGTATTCCAAGATCAAGAGCGACATCGTCGCCATCCTCAAGCGCGAGGGTTACATCGAGGAGTACGAGCTCGACAACAAGGAGACCCATCCCCGCATCAAGATCCGTCCCCGCTATGTCGGCAAGACCCCCGCGATCGCCGGACTCCGCCGCATCAGCCGACCCGGCCTTCGCCGTTATGTCGGCAGCGAGGAGATTCCCCGCGTCCTCGGCGGTCTCGGCATCTCCATCCTCTCCACCTCGCGCGGAGTCCTCTCCGGTCACGAGGCCCGCAAACAGAAAGTCGGCGGCGAACTTCTCGCCTACATCTGGTAACCAACCTTCCTGCCATGTCCCGTATCGGTAAAACACCCATCACTCTTCCCGACAAAGTCAAGGTCACCGTCGCCGACGGCAACCAAGTCACCGTCGAGGGCCCCAAGGGCAAGCTCAACTGGGAGCTTCCCAAGGCCATCTCCCTCACCGTCGAGGGAACCAAGCTCACCGTCGAACGCGGAAGCGAAAACCGCGAAGTCCGCGCATTGCACGGCCTCTCACGCGCCCTTGTCAACAACATGGTCACCGGCGTGAGCGCAGGATTCCGCAAGGATCTTGAGATCCAGGGCGTCGGTTTCCGTGCCGCCGTCAAGGGGGACAAGCTCGATCTCTCGATCGGATACTCCCATCCCGTCCTTTTCCCGATTCCCAAGGAGATCAAGGTTGCCGTCACCGACAACACCAAGATCTCTATCGAGGGAATCGACCGCCAGCTCGTCGGCCAGGTGGCCGCCGATATCCGCGCCTACTACCCGCCCGAGCCTTACAAGGGCAAGGGCATCCGCTATGCCGGCGAGCAGGTCCGCCGCAAGGAAGGCAAGACCGTCCAGTAATCCAAGCAAGCCAAGGACACAACCATGTCAGCCACCAATTCACGCAAACTGCGGCACGTCCGCCTTCGCAAGAAAGTCTCCGGCACCTCCGAGAGGCCCCGCCTTGCCATCCACTTCTCGGGCCAGCATATCACGGCCCAGGTCATCGACGATCTCGCCGGTGCCACCATCGCCAGCGTCAACACGACCGAGGAGTCGTTCCGCAAGGATCCTTCCAGCCGTGCCAACGTGGCCACCGCCATCAAGGTCGGCAAGCTCATCGCCGAGCGCGGCCTCGCCAAGAAGGTTGCCAAGGTTGTCTTCGACCGCGGCGGTTTCATGTACCATGGCAAGGTGAAGGCCCTCGCCGACGCCGCCCGTGAGGGAGGCCTCCAGTTCTGATTTTTATGGACGACAAACGCCCCAAACGCGGACCACGCCGGGATAAGCCGGTCGATGACACTCCCAAGGACACGATCGAGAAGGTCGTATTCATCAACCGATGCGCCAAGGTCGTCAAAGGCGGCCGCCGCTTCAGCTTCAGCGCCCTGATCGTCACCGGTGACATGAAGGGACGCGTCGGTATCGGATTTGGCAAGGCCAACGAGGTCAGTGAGGCGATCCGCAAGGGTTCCGAGGCTGCCCGTAAAGCGATGGTTCCCGTCTCCATCACCGAGAACACGATCCCGCACGAGACTTTCGGCGAGTTCGGCGGCGGACGCGTTCTGCTCCGTCCCGCCTCGCCTGGTACCGGCGTCATCGCCGGCGGCGGTGTGCGTGCCGTCATCGAGGCCGCGGGCATCCGCGACGTGCTTGCCAAGTCACTCGGCTCCAGCAACCACGCCAACGTGGTCAAGGCAACCCTCTCCGCCCTCACCAGCCTTCGTCCCCGCAGCGAGATCATGAAGCTGCGCGGCAAGAAGGTGAAGGAAGCAGCAGCCCCCGAAGTCACCGCGGCCGCCTAACCCCATTTCACAATGACAATGCGACTTCACAACCTCGCCCCCCGTCCCGGTGCCAAGCACCGCCGCAAGCGTCTCGGTATCGGCGAAAGCAGCGGCCATGGAAAGACCTCCGGCCGCGGTCACAAGGGACAGCGCGCCCGTTCCGGCGGAAGCGTCCGACTCGGATTCGAAGGCGGCCAGATGCCCCTCATCCGCCGTCTCCCCAAGCGCGGATTCAACAACACCGATTTCAAGCCCGTCTACGCCGTGATCAACCTCGACACCCTCGAGGAGCGTTTCCCGGCCGGTGCCAAGATCGACGAGGCGGCTCTCCGCTCCCTCCGTCTGGTCCATGGCCGTAACGACGGAATCAAGCTTCTCGCCCGCGGTACCGTGACGAAGAAGTTCACCGTCGAGGTGGACAAATCAAGCGCCGCCGCCAAGGAGAAGCTCGAGGCCGCCGGAGGATCCCTGGTCCTTCGCGAGCGTCAGACCAAGGTAGCCGGTCGTGCCATCCTGAAGGCTGCTCCTCGCAAGGCCGTCAAGGCTGCCTAGGCAACCCTGGGCGCCACCAAGGCAAACAGCCCGAGCGCCCGTAACCAAGGACGCAACGCATGATCTCGGCCTTCGCCAACATCTTCAAGATTCCCGAGTTGAGGCAGCGTGTCCTCTTCACCCTAGGGATGGTGGTGATCATGCGCATCGGCGCGGCCATCACGACACCGGGAGTCAATGCCCAGGTGCTGCGTGAATGGTTCCTCAACGTTGCCGACCACAGTGCCGGGGGCGGAGCCGCGGCTCTCTTCAACCTCTTCTCGGGCGGAGCGCTCGGGAACTGCGCCATCTTCTCGCTGGGCATCATGCCCTACATCAGTGCCTCGATCATGCTCCAGCTACTCGGGGCCGTGATTCCCAAGCTCGGACGCCTCGCCCGCGAGGACGGAGGACGCCAAAAGATCGCCCAGTACACCCGCTACACCACGATCGCCCTCTGCATTTTCCAGGGTTGGCTCCTGGCTCTCTCATTTGAGAGCCCGCAGTCCAATCCCTTCCTGCCAGGCATCGCCGAGACGATTGCCAGACTCGGTGTTCCCTTGGTAGCCGATCCCGGCGTCCCCTTCCGGCTTCTCACAGTCCTGATCATGACCGCGGGGACATTGTTCCTCATGTGGATTGGTGACCAGATCACCGAACGAGGTGTCGGCAACGGTATTTCCGTCATCATCACGGTCGGCATCCTGGCCCAGTTGCCTGCAGGTCTCGTACAGGCCTGGCGCACCTTCGTTCCGAGCGGCGGGGAGGCCAGTACCGTAAGCCCCGTGGTGCTTGTCATTCTCTGCGCCTTTCTCTTCCTGGTGATCGCCGCGGTCATCGCCGTCACCCAGGCCACCCGTCGCATCAGCGTCCAGTATGCGAAGCGCGTTGTCGGCCGCAAAGTCTACGGCGGGCAGACGCAGTACATGCCCCTCAAGGTGAACTATGCCGGTGTCATGCCGATCATTTTCGCCCAGGCGATCCTCCTCTTCCCCTCGACCATCCTCAACATGGCTTTCGGTAACAAGCCCTGGGCCGTCTACTGGGCAAATCAGCTCTCGGCCGGATGGATGCACTACAGCCTCTACGCCCTGCTGATCTTCGCCTTCAGCTACTTCTGGGTCGCCACCCAGTTCCAGCCCGCCCAGATTGCCGACGACCTCAAGAAGTACGGAGGCTTCATTCCCGGTGTCCGCCCCGGCAAGCCGACCGCCGATTTCCTCGACTACACCATGGGACGTCTGACCTTCGCTGGGGCGATCTTCCTCGTGATCATCGCCGTCCTGCCACAACTCCTCAGCCGCGCCCTGAATGTCCCCTACATGGCGGCACAGTTCTTCGGCGGCACCGGACTGCTCATCATCGTGGGTGTCACCCTCGACACCATGCGCCAGGTCGAGACCTTCCTGCTCCAGCGCCACTACGACGGATTCCTCCGCAAGGGTAAGATCCGTGGTCGCAGCGCACCCCGGCCTTCGGTCGGCGGTTCCTCAGTGAGCGACACATCGCTCGTCTGGCTCTACGCCGGCCTCGGCCTGCTCGTGATCGCCGGAGTCACCATCTACCTGACCAGTCACCGCTAGTGCCCGGTTGCGGTGACTCCGTGAATCCGAATTCGTGAACCCGTTGAGGCAGCGGATCGTACTTCTCGGTCCGCCCGCTTCGGGCAAGGGAACCCAGGCCGACCGCCTCTCCAGCACCTTCGGGATTCCACATGTCTCGACCGGAGCCCTTCTCCGCACAGAGTGTGCCCGGGGCACCCTTCTTGGACGCGAGGCGGATGCCTGGACATGCAAGGGGCTGCTGGTTCCCGACGAGTTGGCGGTGCGGATCGTCGCCGCTTGGATGAAGGAAAACGGGCCACGGTTCCTGTTCGACGGATTTCCCCGCACAGTCACCCAGGCTGAGCACCTCGACAAAGCCCTCAGGGATCTGGAGGCGCCCCTTGATCTCGTGATCCTGCTCGAGCTTCCCGATGAGGAGATCAGGCGAAGGATCCTCGAGCGGATCTCGTGCCTTGCCTGCGGAGCCACATTCAGCGCATCGCTCCACGGCCATGCGGCTGGCGATCCCTGCCCAAGGTGCGGTGCGGCGCTTGTGCGACGTAACGATGACACGGCGGAGGCCATCGAGGAGCGGCTCAGGGTTTACCGCGAGTCGACACTCCCCGTGGTCGGTTACTATCAAAAAACAGCACCCTCCATTTTTCACCGCATCGATGCAGGGGAGGGGAGCGACGCGATCTTTGCCAAATTGTCCGAGTTGCTGGAGGACAACAAGGATGAGGGTTGAAGTACGAAGGATGAAAAAGGAAACTATGCTGACGGGGTGTCACTCCGTGATGCGACTTCACTCCTGCTGCCTGTTTTCATCTTTCACCATTGACGGCAAATGCATCCTGGCAAGCGTTGCCGCTGTTTGCTGCGGATACTGATTACCGCCGGAACTAACGCACCGGATCCCACGGGCTTGGTTCACCCTTCATAATTCATAATTGACGGCACTTGCCTCCCGGCAAGCGGTGCCGCCCGTTGGGCAACGATTCCATCGTTGTCTTCCGCGCTCGTTCCCACGAGCTTGGTTCATAATTCATAATTCATAACTCATACTTTTCTCCCATGCCCTCCATTCCCATCAAGTCACCCGCCGAGATCGAGAAAATGCGCGCCGCCGGACGCGCCGCCGCCATCGTGCTCGATCGTCTTTCCAAGCTTGTCGCGCCGGGGGTTACCACCGGTGAAATCGATCTCAAGGCGGCCGAGTACATGGCGGAGTTGGGTTGCCGGAGCGCGTTCCTCGGATACCGCAAATTTCCCGGACAGATCTGCATTTCGGTCAACGAGGAGGTCGTGCACGGGATCGGGGGAAACAGACGTCTTGCCTACGGGGATATTGTCAAGATCGACACGGGCGTGATTCTGGACGGGTGGATCGGGGACACCGCCACGACCGTCCCTTGCGGGGCCGTCGATCCCGAGACCGAGCGTCTCTGCACTGCTACCAAGCGCATTCTGGAGGGAGCGATTCCCTACGCCGTCGCCGGCCGCAGGCTGGGGGATCTTTCCAACTACATCGAGACCGAGGCGCTCAGGGAGGGACTCGGCGTGGTCCGCGAGTTTGTGGGACACGGCGTCGGTCGCAGACTCCATGAAGAGCCGCAGATTCCGAACTACGGCAGGAAGGGCTCCGGCCCCAAGCTCAAGGCCGGGATGACGCTTGCGATCGAGCCGATGATCAACCTCGGCGTCGAGGGTATCCGGATCCTCGATGACGGCTGGACCGTGGTGACCGCCGACGGCAGGCCATCGTCCCATTTCGAGCATACGGTCCTGGTTACAGAAAATGAACCTGAGGTGTTGACATGCCTACCTCCGATAGCTTAAAACACCAGGCCCTAGTTGTAGAGAGACTGTCCATGGCCCGCTTCCGAGTGGAGCTGGCCGGAGGCAGAAGAATGCCAGCTACGGTATCCGGACGACTGCGTTTGAGCTTCACGCGCATTGCTCCGGGACACCGTGTGATGATCAGCGTTTCACCCTACGACCTGAATCAAGGAACAATCATCCAGCGACTCCCGCAGTCACCATCCAGCCCAAGCCAATAACCAGACATTCCTCGACGCCAACACGTCGCTGATTTCACGCATGAAAGTCCGAGCTTCCGTCAAACGCCTTTGCGAAACCTGCAAGATCATCCGCCGCAATAACGTGGTGCGCGTGGTCTGCAAGAACCCCCGTCACAAACAGCGCCAGGGCTGATCACCTTTCCCCGGCATCCACACCACACATCCACGATCATGCCACGACTCCTCGGCGTAGAAATCCCCGGCGACAAGCGCATCGAAGCCTCGCTCGTTTACATTTACGGCATCGGCCCGAAGACCTCCAAGCGCGTCCTCGAGCAGGCCAACATCAACCCCGATACCCGCGCCAAGGAGCTCTCTCCCGAGCAGATCGGCTCGATTATCTCCGCCATCACCGCGCAGAAGGTCGTCATCGAGGGTGATCTCCGCCGTGAACTCCAGGGCAACCTGAAGCGCCTTCAGGCGATCAACTGCTACCGTGGTCTCCGCCACCGCCGCGGACTTCCCGTGCGCGGCCAGCGCACCCAGACCAATGCGCGCACCCGCAAGGGGCCCCGCAAGACCGTGGGCGTCGTTCGCGCCAAGGAATAATCCGCCCATCCCTAGCACCGCACATTCATGTCCGAAGAAACGCCCGTCACTCCCGAGACCCCGGTAACTCCCGAGGTTCCCGCCGCAGCCCCCGTTGCCACTTCCGCTTCAACCGAGGCCGCAGCACCCGCCGCGGAGAAGAAGCCCAAGGCAGCCAAGAAGAGCAAGGAGAAGAAGGCCGAGGAGGCCGCTCCCGCCGCTCCCGTCAGCTTCAACCTCGACGACCCGATCGAGCCGCCCAAGATCGTCAAGGCCAAGGGCAGCAAGAACATCACCCAGGGCATCGCCCACGTTCAGGCCACCTTCAACAACACCATTGTCAGCGTGACCGATCTCCGTGGCGCCGTCCTTGGCTGGTCCAGCGCCGGCAAGATGGGTTTCAAGGGCTCCCGCAAGAGCACTGCCTACGCCGCCCAGATGGTCGCCCAGGATGCCTGCCGTCAGGCCATGGGTCACGGCCTCAAGGAGGTCAAGGTCCGTGTCAAGGGACCCGGTTCAGGACGCGAGTCCGCCGTACGTGCCATGCAGGCCATCGGCCTCGAGATCTCCGTCATCCAGGACGTCACCCCGGTGCCGCACAACGGATGCCGCCCTCCCAAGCAGCGCCGCGTCTGATCAGCCACAATAGACCCGATCACCCATTCCCTAGACCCTAATTTACCATGGCCCGTTACACAGGACCCAAAACCAAAGTCAGCCGCCGCTACGGCGTTCTCCTCGCCGGATCGGCACGTGCCTTCGAGCACAAGGCCTATCCCCCCGGCATGCACGGCCCCAAGGGCTCCCGCCGCAAGATCTCCGAGTATGGCACTGCCCTCGCCGAGAAGCAGAAGCTCCGCTTCCAGTACGGCGTGCTTGAGCGCCAGTTCCGCCGCTACTTCGAGACCGCTCTTAAGACCCGTGGCGTCACCGGCCTCATCCTGCTCCAACTCCTCGAGACCCGTCTCGACAACGTTGTCTACCGCATGGGATTTGCCAAGACCCGGTCCGCCGCGCGTCAGATGGTTTCCCACGGTCACATCGCCGTGAACGGCCGTAAGTGTGACGTCTCTTCCGCAACCCTCAAGGTCGGTAATGTCGTCTCCGTCCGTGCCAAGGATGGCTCCAAGCGCCTCGCCCAGCGAGGCCTCGATCAGACCCAGATCGTCGAGGCTCCGGATTGGCTCCTGGTGGACAAGGAAGCCCTCAGCGGCAAGGTTGTCCGTATCCCGACCCGCGAGGAGATCAATCCCGTGGTCAACGAGCAGCTCGTCGTCGAACTCTACTCCCGCTAATCAGGAAAGATTCACAGAAAAGCCGCCCGGAGAGATCCGTGGCGGCTTTTTTATTGTGCTTAATTGCGGCAGATAAGCCGGGAAGCGGTGTGGGTTGGTCTATTGCCTAAAAGTAGCATCGGGAATATCCTACCCCTGATGAAGATGGTTTTGATCCTAATGGCTCTTGCATTGGCATTTGGGGCCCAACATGTCGGTGCAGCGAAACCGCCCGAAAAGACAGAACAAGAAAAGGTTAGGGAGAAGCTGATGCAGGTTTACTCGTATGCTGATCCAAAGGCACCTAAGGCTGCCTACGAGGGAAAGACCTTCAACACGGGAGGGGGGTTTTCCGACAAGAAATTCTCCACGAAGGATTACGCGGGGAACAAGGAGTTCCAGTCCAAGTCCTACGAGACCAAACCGTATGGGGACTCCAAACGGAGTTGGCTCGGAAAGCTCTTTCCGGAAAAGAAACTTCCCGAAAATCTTCAGGGAGCGAACCGTGACGCCACCAAGTCATTCGCCACCAAGGATGTACCCGTGAAGGAGTTTGATGCCAACGGGAAGACGAGCCCTTACTCCTCCAAGGAGGCGTTCGAGACCAAGGAGCTGAGCCTCAAGGGAAAGAGCCAAGGAGCCATCGACAACGATCCGCACCTCCAGGAAGCCGTGAAGAAAGGACTCTCCATCGATGATGTCAGGAAATTGCTGAACAAGCCCGGCGGCAGCAGTCAGTGAACGACTTCTGATTTTACGATGTTTTCAATGCTACTGTTCGCGCGGAGGCGCTGGGGCGAGGAGAGAATGCAGGGAAGGAGTTCGGTTGCAGTGCTTAACTCACTCGGACGCCTCGGTTCCTTTATACAAACGGCCTGGGACAAACCTTCATCGCGTCCTTGATTTCATTGATTCATGCTTTTCACCTCTGCGTCTCCGAGCCTCTGCACGAGATACCATGAAATCCAGTCGCCTATCCGGGATAATGGGGATTCCAGAGTTGCCTTCGACAAAGATGGGTTCCCAAAGGTTTGCAGCAAGCTGCACAATACGGTTTATTCACCCTCTGCCATGAGCACGTTTTCCGATCAACTCGCCGCCCTGATGGACGGCTGCGCCCAGGTCCTCAGCGAGAAGGAGCTGAAGGCCAAGCTCGCCTTGGGTCGCCCCCTTAAGGTGAAGCTCGGCGTCGACCCGACCTCACCTGACATCCACCTTGGACACACGGTTGGCCTCACCAAGCTTCGCCAGTTCCAGGAACTGGGACACGAGGCCATCCTGATCATCGGTGACTTCACCGCGATGATCGGTGATCCGAGCGGTCGATCCGCCACGCGCCCCCACCTTTCCCATGAACAGGTCATGGAGCATGCCAAGACCTACCAGGAGCAGGCCTTCAGGATCCTGGATCCCGAAAAGACCGTGATCCGTTATAACGGCGAATGGTTCGGGAAGATGAACTTTCAGGATGTGATGAGGCTCAACAGCCGCGTCACCCTCCAGCAGATGCTGCAGCGCGAGGATTTCCGCGAACGCATCGACAAGGGGCTTCCCGTCCGGGCCCACGAGATCCAGTACCCGATCATGCAGGGATGGGATTCCGTGGTGATAGAGGCCGATGTGGAACTTGGCGGCACCGACCAGCTCTTCAATATCCTCGTCGGGCGTGATCTCCAGCACGAGGAGGGCCAGCACCAGCAGGTCGCCATGATGCTTCCCATCCTGACCGGTCTCGACGGCACCCAGAAGATGAGCAAGAGCCTCGGCAATGCCGTCGGGGTCTCCGAGCCACCGGGCGAGATGTTCGGCAAGCTCATGAGCATCTCGGATGAGCAGATGGGAGAGTATTACAGGCTACTCCTGCACGAGGGGATTTCCCCGACCGCTCATCCGATGGAGGCCAAGAAGGGGCTCGCGGAGCGCCTCACCGCCCGCTACCACTCCGCCGAAGAGGCACGGCGCGCCCGCGAGGAGTTCGAACTCCGCTTCTCCAAGAAGGATCTCGAGTCCGCCGACCTGCCTTCCTATGCCGCCGCTTCCGATCTTCCCCGCGATATCATCACCCTCGGTGTCGATGCCTTTGAGCGGGTGCTCGGAGTGAAGAAATCACGGGGCGATCTCCGTCGTCTCGTCGAGGGGGGAAGCGTCTCCTGGAGGGGTGAAAAAATCACCGACCCCAAGGCTCTCATCCCGGCCTCCGAGTCAGGCGTCCTTAAGCTTGATAGAAAGAACGCCGTCCGGATCGGGGAGAGGTGACGGGTCGTAGGGCGGGGTGACTGCATTCCCAACAAGCCCACACTGATGTTCCAAAACTTTACAGATCGTCGTCGGTGTCGTTGGAACCCTTGGTGACGCCGCGGAGCTTTGCCTCGATGAAGGCGTCAAGGTCGCCGTCCATCACGCCCTGCACGTTGCTGGTCTGAACGCCCGTCCGGTGATCCTTGACCATCTGGTAGGGCTGGAAGACGTAGGAGCGGATCTGGCTTCCCCAGGCGATCTCCCCCTTCTCACCGTATTGGCGGTCCAGTTCAGCGCGCTTCTTGTCGGCTTCGAGTTGGTAGATCTTGGCCTTGAGGAGACGCAGGGCCAGTTCGGAATTGCGGCCCTGGCTTCGCTCGGCCTGACACGCGACGACGATGCCGGTCGGGACGTGGCGTAGTCGGACTGCGGTCTCGACCTTGTTGACGTTTTGTCCCCCCTTGCCGCCGGCGCGATAGGTATCGCGCTCGATGTCGACGGGGTTGATCTCGATGGGTGCATCCTCGATCTCCGGGGTGACATCGACGCTGGCGAAGGAAGTATGCCGCCTCTTGGCGGAGTCGAAGGGAGAGATCCGGACGAGTCGGTGGACACCGCGCTCCGTCTGGAGGTAGCCGAAGGCGTGGTCTCCCTTGACCTCGAGGGTGACCGACTTGATGCCTGCCTCATCACCTTCCTGAATGTCGACAACGGTCGCATTGTAGCCGCTTCGCTCGATCCAGCGCTTGTACATGCGCATGAGCATGTCGGCCCAGTCGCACGACTCGGTGCCACCTGCTCCGGAATTGATCGTGAGGTAGGCGTTGGCCTTGTCAAACTCGCCCGAGAGGAGCTGCTTGAGCTCGAATTTCTCGATCTCGGTGGTGAGGGTCCGGAATTCCTTGGCAACCTCGTCGGAGGCTTGGAGCTTGGAAGCGGCGTCGCTTTCCTCAAGGGCCATCTCCTTGAGGATCTCCAGATCGCCGACGCGCTGCTCCAGTTGGGCAAGGGGGCCGAGCTTCGCCTTGATTGCGGAGACACGCTCCATGTCCTTCTGTGCAGATTCCCGGCTATCCCAGAATCCGGGCTCGGTCATCCGGGTCTCGATGCCCGCCAGTTCCTCGGCAAGTGCGGGCGCGTCAAAGAAACCTCCTGAGCGCGCCGAGACGGTCGGCAAGCCCGGAGGCATCCAAAGTGGAGAGGTCGATGGGTTCGGACATGGAGATTAGAGGACTTTAAGTCGAGATCAGGGAAGCTGGGAAAAGAAAAGTCGCGCGGGAGCGCGGCTTAGTCATTCGAGGTCCCGTGACAGCGGTGGCCGAGAAGTCCGAGCCCGGAAAGCGGGAGAGGATGCCTGGTCGGGGACGACCGGCAGACAAAGGTCGATCTGAGAGTCGGTGGACATTGGAGAGGAAGGATGAAACCTGAAACCTGAAACCTGAAAAAGAACAAAGCGCAGGAAAGGATCAGCAGTCCCATGCTCCGCGTTGCCTTGCGGGCGGAAGGTGCCGTTGAACCAGAACTCCGAAGATGAAACTAATGCTTCCTCCTCACCGGCTTGGAGTAGCTGAGGACGCGAGCGGGGGGGAAATTCTGAACCACCGTCCTGCTCCCATGATGGTCATGGAAGTGGTCGGCCACCAGGCGGCGGAAATGAACCGTGCCCGGGTTGAGGCTGGTGAGAAGATAGGTGAAGGTCCTGAAAGTGCCGTCGCACTCAAGGGCGGCACTGGTTGCCTGAAGAATCCGCGCCTGCAGATTCTCGGGCATGTTCGCAAAGGGAAGGCCTGAAACAATCAGCCGGGCGCGTCCGAGTCCGTAGCTGGCCAGGATGTCGGCCGTATCTTCCGCGGATCCGTGATGGAAGCGCATCCCTGGGAAGCGCCGCACCAGATTGCGGTGCAGTTCGTGGTCGAACTCGATCCCGAGATACTCGACTCCCGCCGGCATCCTTTCACGAAGCACACTGGTGAAGGGGCCGGTTCCCGGCCCGTATTCCACCACGACGTCACCGGGCTTCAGGTTCACTTGGTGAATCATGGCCTCGCCGAGTTGGCGTGAGCTTGGCCAGATCGACCCCACGGTTCCCGGCCGGATGATGAAGCGGGACACGAAATGAAGTGCATCACGCAGGCCATTCCGATGTGCATGGACTCTGGGATGTCTGTGTTGGTGTTGTCCGCTCATCGGTATGTCTCGCGCTTGGTGTGAGTTGATCGGGTGGGAGGCTGGAGTCTTCCTGTTCATTCTCTTTGGGGCAAGAGCAAGTCGCATCCGGTTGCCTTTCCCTGATGATTAAGAATCGTGCCACGCCGTCTTGCCCGCGGCCCATGGCTTGCCCGGTCGTTGCTTCGCATCCGCTACGGCTTCCAGCAACGGCCTCTATGCGATTCAACCGAGATTATACGATAGAGAGGCGGCAACAGATCAGGATGGTTCACCCGGATGGTGAGTCCCGAAAAGGTTAAAAGCGTTACATTGTCAAAAGGTTGCAAGGGGCTGAAGTCAGAGGCCGAATGGAACTGATGAAGGCATCTTTTGACGGCACTTTCCCTGACTTCTCCCTCCCGAATCCCGAGTCAGGGCTCTCCCGGATCCACGTTGACGCCACTTGCCTCCCGGCAAGCGGTGGCGCCCTCCGGGTCCTCCCGCAGTCGCGGGATGGGATCTTACGCGGCTCTTCCCAGAGCCTTGGTTGTAACGTTTCACCTTTTTAACTCTTTTAACACGGCCTCCTATGTTCTCAGAAATTCCCAATGCAAATTACGGGGTTAATCTTAAGGAACCACTGATTAAATCGCATAGAGGCCATCATGGGATTTAATCAGCGTTTCCTTAACGCTCTAGGGCCTGTTAAGACTAAAAGGCAGGTGGCGGTGCCAGGAGTTTTGCTGCCAGGCGAGGCGCATAAGAGAGGCAATACCCCTGCGGTCTTGACTCTCTTGGGCAACAAAGCATGGCGGCAAAAGAACGGCACCCTAAAGGCGAGGGTTGCTGAGGCGCAGGGCCAGCGTTGCTCTTTCGGTCGTGTAGTGCTGTGACTACACTCCCTCTTTCGCGCCTTGTCCTGCACCTCATCTCCTCCTCCCGCCATCCCGCCATTTTAATCTTAACAGGCCCTAAGGGATCAATTTTTCATTTCCCCCCTTCAGCCTTGCTTGGCGCCACTTCTTCCCTGAGCCAGTGGCTCCGGGCTAGCTCCTAGCTCCTAGCTCCTAGCTCCTAGCTCCTAGCTCCTAGCTCCTAGCTCCTAGCTCCTAGCTCCTAGCTCCTAGCTCCCAGTTCCCAGTTCCCAGTTCCCAGTTCCTAGCTCC
>CANKJN010000031.1 GCA_947482345.1 Spartobacteria bacterium | reverse complement strand
GAGGGAGTGTAGTCACAGCACTACAAGACCGAAAGAGCAACGCTGACCCTGCGCATCAGCAACCCTCGCCTTTAGGGTGCCGTTCTTTTGCCGCCATGCTTTGTTGCCCAAGAGAGTCAAGACCGCAAGGGTATTGCCTCTCTTATGCGACTCGCCTGGCAGCAAAACTCCTAGCACCGCCACCTGCCTTTTAGTCTTAACAGACCCTAGTCTCCCAGTCCGTTTCAGCGAGGTCCCTGTTGATCGAATCGACAGGGACCTTGTTTTTCCTGATCGAAATTTCTTCTGCGGACCGATCTGATCAGGGAAGCGAGGATTATCCTTGGTTCTGGCTCTGGCCCGCGAGCACTTCGCTCACGACACGCGCGAAATCCCCGAAGCCGGAGTCAGGGACGATGACGGTGTTGCGGCGTCCCTGGTTCTCCTCGGTGATGCGCAGGAAGCGGCCGCGGTCGTTCTCGCGGACTTCGAGGCGGAAAAACTTTCGCTCGACCTGTAGTTCGCGGCTCTCGAGGACATTATCCCGGGAGTACTGGCGGTAGGCGTTCGAGTAGGAGGATTCGTTCTCTTCGTACATGGGTTGAGGTTTTTAAAAGCGGGCGGAGGGAAAATCAATTGGATTAACCGGAAGATAACTAATCAGGAACCCAGGAAATGATGAGTATCAGAATCTAGATAGTGTAGTCGTGAGATATTGGCCCAGATGGCAATACTGCGGTTTTGGATGGCAGCCAGGAAATAAGAGGCATTTTTTGCGTAACGGCTAGCGACGTCGCGCCAGCGTTTGAAGTGCCGGAAGGCATTTTCGAAGAGATGACGTAATTGATAGAGATCCTTGTCATAAGGTCGTTGGTTTTTTCTGTTTCTTTTTAGGCTTTTGGATCTTCCATCCACCACTTATGAACGAGAATCTCATCTCGTGACTACACTACCTAAGAAGAGTGGAAGGAAACTTTCCCGACACTACCTTGAGAGATCACCTTGGGTCAGGATCTGATAGCCCTCTCCCTGAAGGACGGTGGAGGCGCACTCGTTGTCATCGACATGGAGGACGAGCAGGGCCTTGCCGCGGGGGCGGACAAGGAGGGGGTAGCTGAAGAGCAGGTTCACTTCGGCCATCAGCAGGCAGCTCAGCACATGACCGAGATCGGCGGCTCCCTCCGCAAGTTCCACCACGAGGACGGTGGTCTGACTGAAGGCGATGTCATGGTCGTGCAGCAGCTTGGAGACCAATGCGGGGTCGCTGACGATCATCCGGGCGATGGAGGACTCGGCCGAGTCGACGATACTGAAGGCGAGCACGATGACTCCCTTTTGCTCGATGAGTTTCACGACTTCGAGAAGGGCGCCGACCTTGTTGTCCAAAAAGATCGAGAAATGCCGGACCGGGGCTCCAGCAGTACCTTCCTTGGTGGATGGGGCGAATTGGGACATGAGGAATCTCTTTCTTCGGGTTATTTGTAGGCGTAGACGAGCGAAAACTCCGCGGGGGCGGGATCAGCCTGTTCCAGCAGCTCCACTCCGACAAAATACTTCCCGCTTTTCTCGGGCGCAACCCCGGCGGCGCTCCGGGCTCCTCCACCATTACCCAACACCCCCTTCCACTGCTCGCCCTTCAAGGCCTTCCCGGCGGAATCGTAGACGGTGACCCGAAGTACGGCGCCACGCGCGGGCGATGCGGCGACAAACCAGTAGTTCTCCCCGGCAAAGAGGGTGACCTGAAGAAAATGCGGCGATCCTTTGGCCAGGGTTCCGTTCCACTCCCCATCGCGGATCCGGAATCCGTCGTTCACGAAGGCACCGGCGGTCTCAAGCGCAAGCCGGCGCGATTCGCTTGGCAGGATCGGCGCGCGGTTTTTCACTGCGCCGGGTGCTGGCAGATCCTCGGCCACTGCCTTGCCTGCCACGAGTGCGGCGAGGCAAACACCCGTGAGGATGAGGGGGAGTAGAGGGGTTCCGGGCCGGGTGTTCATTTCGTGACGGAAGCGGAGGAGTTTGTCCCCGTGGCCTTGGGTGAAGGACTGGGCACAGGACTGACCGAAGGGGGGGAGGCAGGGGCCGGCGTTCCCGAAGCGGTTGCCGAGGTGAGGATCGATTTGACAACTACGGAGCAGTCGTCGTGGATCTTCTGGAGGGTGCTACGCGACTCCTGCTTGGAGAGACCATTCGCCTTCAGGAGTGACGCGACCGAGTCCAAAGCCTCCCTGGTTAAGGCAACCTGCGCCCCTCCCTTGAGGCGCGGAGGCAGCTCTCCTAGTTGGGCGGCAAGCTTGGAGGCCAACTCAGGCTGACGGATGACTTCGATCCCCTGGAGCGACTCGGTGGCGAGCACCACGCCGGAGGCGATCTCGAACCCTCGGAGCCAGGCGGCGGCGGAAGTCATGCAGACAAGATCGCGGTCCTTCTGCTCGACCATGGTTGCCTTGACCTCGTTCTCGGTCGCTTCCAACTCATCGGCCAGCGCCTCCCATGCGTTGTTCTCCGCAAACTCCATGAGGCTGTTTCCACGTCCCAACAGACTCTGGCTGACACCGAGAGCCTTGGCCACCGACATGATCTCACGGCCGACATTCCGCACCTGCTGGCCATCCTGTGCCTCGACGGCAATGTAGCCGTTGGCGGCAAGGACCCCCACGGCCAGAGCCAGTTGGGCCCGGTCCGTGGTGACCGGGGCGGTGGCCGGAGTGACGAGAGTGGCCCAGTTCGGACGACACACCTTGTTGAGCGCGACAAAGACCTCCCCCGGGCAGGGAATGCTCATGGCATCCAGAAAAACAGCCTCCCCCCGCTGCGCCTCTGTCATCGGCGGGATGGACGGCGAGGCGCCCCGTGCCGGAAGACAAAGGAAGAGGGATATCAGGAACGCCGGAATGGCAAAATGTCTGCCCGTGACCATGTTTTATGGATACACCAGAGGATCGCATGATGCCAGAACCGAACACGCCCGCCACTCGGGACAGGACTCCCCGCCGCACAGACCTTCCGATCGAGGAACTGCGCGGGGCGATCGTTTCCGAACTGACTTCGGGCAATCGCCTGATCGTCGAGGCTCCGACAGGATCGGGCAAATCGACCCAGATCCCGCAGATGCTCCTCGATGCGGGGATCCTGGGATCCGGCCGCGCCGTGATCCTTCAGCCGCGACGACTGGCGGCAAGGATGCTGGCGGCCCGGGTAGCCCATGAGCGCGGGGGGCGCGTCGGCGACGAGGTCGGCTACCGCATACGGCTTGACGATGCCTCCTGCAGTGCGACGCGCCTGCTCTTTGTCACGGAGGGGATCCTCGTGCGCCAGATGCTTGGGGATCCCGACCTCACGGGCGTCAGCGCCCTACTCTTCGACGAGTTTCACGAGCGGCACCTCTACAGCGACATCTCGCTGGCCCAGGCCCTTGCCCTTCAGGCGACACGACGCCCCGACCTGAAGATCATCGTCATGTCGGCGACCCTCGACACCTCGGCCCTTGCGGAGTATCTGCAGCCCTGCGCTGTCCTTCGTTCCGGAGGGCGCACCCACCCCGTCGAGATCGGCTACCTGAACCGCGATCCGGGCGATGAAAAGCCGTGGGATCTGGCCGCCGAGGCCGCCGCGTCAATGCTCTCCAAGACACCGGGCAATCTTCTCGTCTTCATGCCCGGCGCCTACGAGATCTCGCGGACCATCTCCACCCTCCGCGTGCGCCTTCCCAACAACGTGGCGATCATGCCGCTGCACGGCGAACTCCCGCCGGCAGACCAGGACGCCGCCGTCGCACCGGAAGGGGGGCGCAAGGTCATCGTGGCCACCAACGTCGCCGAAACATCACTCACCATCGACGGCGTCACGGGCGTGATCGACAGCGGCCTGGCCCGTATCGCCAGCTTCGATCCACGACGCGGGATCAACACCCTCCTGATCGCCAAAATCAGCCGCGCCTCGGCGGATCAGCGGGCGGGACGTGCCGGACGCACGGCGCCAGGCGTCTGCCTCCGGCTCTGGACGGAGCGGGAGCATGTGCGGCGCATCCCCCGTGAGGCGCCCGAGATCCACCGTGTCGATCTCAGCGAGGTGCTCCTCACGCTGAAGGCGGTGGGGTTCGCTTTCCTTGACGCCATCCGGTGGCTCGACGCCCCCCAAACCCATGCCTTGGAGAAAGCCGAAACCCTGCTCCGTGATCTCGGGGCCCTTGATCACGACGGTGCGATCACCCCGCTCGGCCACAGGATGCTCGCCTTCCCCACCCATCCGCGCTACGCCCGCATGCTGATCGCCGCGCAGGAGTTCGGCTGCGTGCGTCAGGCAGCCCTGGTGGCGGCCCTCACCCAGTCACGCCCACTGCTCCTGCGGACCGACCGCAAGACCGAGGAGGAGCGGCAGGATCTCTTCGGAGGAGGAGGCTCCGACTTCCTCGTCATGGCGCGTGCTTTCCGCTGGGCCGAGCGCAATGACTTCCGTGCCGACCGATGCCGCCAACTGGCGGTCCACGGCGACGCCGCCCGCCAGACGGGCCGCGTCTACGACCAGTTCCTGAGCCTGGCCGAGAGGCAGGGACTTGATGTCGATGCACCGGCCGCGCCGGACGAGGCGCTGGCCAAGTGCATTCTCGCGGGGTTCGCCGATCAGGTGGCCCGCAGGAAAGGGGCCGGCACGAACTTCTGCGACATCGTCCATGGCCGCAGGGGCTTGCTTGCCAAGGAGAGCGCGGCCTCGGAAAGCCGTCTCCTTGTGGCGGCTGAGATCAGCGAGATCGGACAGGGAAGCGGTGATGTCCGTGTCCAACTCTCGATGGCGACGGCCATCGACGAATCGATGCTCCGCGAACTCTTCCCGGAGGATTTCACCGACCGGAACGACTACTTCTTCGACACGGGCACCAACCGCGTCGTGAAGCGATCCGAGAAAGTCTTCCGCGACCTCGTGCTCGAGTCGGTCCACCGCGATGCGCAGCCCTGTGCAGATGCTTCACGCGTGCTCGCTGCCGCGCTTGCCGAGGGGGACCTCCCCCTGCCGACGTGGAAAGAGGATGCCGAGGAGTGGATGCACCGCGTGCAGTGGCTGGCCCATTATCACCCCGAACTGGAGCTCCCGTCATTTGACGAGACGGATCGACTCCTGGCGCGCGAGACATGGTGCGAAGGGGCGATCGGCTACCGCGATGTGAAGGACAAGCCGGCGATCCCGGCCCTCCAGTCGCTCCTGACTCCGGCCCAGCGGGCCGCATTGGAAAAGCTGGCCCCAGAACGCCATGAACTTCCCGCGGGACGCAAAGCCCGACTCCTCTACAAGCCGACCGGGCAGGTGACCATGAGTGCCCTCATCCAGGATCTCTACGGAGTGACCGCCACACCCAAGCTCGCAGGAGGCAAGGCGGAGGTGACCATCGAAATCCTGGCGCCCAACCGCCGCCCCATCCAGATCACCAAGGACCTCAACTCCTTCTGGAAAGAGACCTACCCCAAAATCAAGCCAGAGCTCTCACGCCGTTATCCGAAGCATCAATGGCGTTAAGCCATAGATGCGGAGTTGGTAGCTGGAAGAAGGTTCAAGGAAAACATTCAGTTCCGAAAATCCGTATCACACCTCCCAAAAGAGGAAGCCAATTCTTTCGGTCGATTTCCCAGTTCCCTGAAAACTTAAGAGTCGGACTTGTGTTCTCCACCCAACAGCCTGACAGTTTGAGAACAAGCTCTTTCTTCAGTTCCCCATGCTCCTCCGCCATCGACTGATCGTTTTCTTGCCGCTTTGCGCCATGCTCTGCATGATCGTTCGCACTCCCGCAGCTCCTGTGACAAAGCCCGCCGATTCCTCCTCACCCACCGTCGCCGTGCGACTCGTCGGATCCGATGGGAAACCAGGTCCCGTCACCGAGGTCCCCCGCGTGGTGAAAACCGACTCGGAATGGGAGAAGCAGCTCGGGCCCACCGCCTACCGTGTCCTGCGCGCCAAGGGAACCGAGGCACCCTTCTGCGGCAACCTCCTGGACAATCACAAGACCGGCATTTACTTCTGCGCGGGCTGCGACCTGCCGCTTTTCTCCTCCGGGTCGAAGTTTCATTCAGGAACCGGCTGGCCGAGCTTTTACCAACCCTTCGCCAAGGAGAATATCACCGAACTGCGCGATGCCTCCCACGGCATGATCCGTACCGAGATCCTCTGCGCCCGTTGCGGTGGTCACCTGGGCCATGTCTTTGAGGATGGCCCTCCTCCGACCGGGCTTCGCTATTGCCTCAACTCCGTTTCCCTCACCTTCCGCGACGAGTCCGAGGTGAAGGCGATGGAGGCACAAGCCAAGCAGTGACCCTGATCGGTTGGAGGGTTCCCTAATCCCGCCAAAGGAAAAAAGTTGCCTCCGGACGCCGGGGAATTATGATGCACAACCCTTGAGGTGCCGTCGGCATCTCGGAATTGCGCGGTTAGCTCAGTGGTAGAGCACTACATTGACACTGTAGGGGTCACAGGTTCGAACCCTGTATCGCGCACCACTTTCCGGAAGCCCCGGATTTTTCAGGTACCGGGTGCGAAATCCGTCGGAAGGCCCTTCTCCTTCCACGCATTGAGTTCAGCCTCCATGGAGGCGAGTTTTCTGGCGAAGGTCGTCGTGCCGTAGTTCCCCAGTACGAATCGGAAAGGAGGCTTCTCCGCATCCATCAGGTCGAGAATCGCGGCCGCGGCCTTGGCCGGATCTCCCGGTTGCTTCCCTTCCATCTTGGAGAGGAATCCGCCGAACTTGCCGACCGTTCCCTCATAGTCGGGGAGACGCGTGGCATGATCAAGCGATCGTCCGATGAAGTCGGTGCGGAAGGGGCCGGGGACGACCTGTGTGAACTTGATGCCGAGCGCCGCAGTTTCCTGGGCAGCCGCGTCGCAGGCTGCATCGAGGGCCGCCTTGGCCCCTCCGTAGACGGCGAAGCCGGGATGGTTGGCGTAGGCCGCGATGGCTGAGAGGGTGATGATGTGGCCGCTTTTCTGCCCCCGCATCACGGGGAGTGCCGCCCGGATCAGCCGGAAGGGGCCGGTGAAGTTGGTCTCAAGGTTGCGCGCCAACTGCTCGTCGGTCGATTCCTCAAGGGCGGCCAGCAGGCCGTACCCGGCGTTGTTGACCAGGACATCGAGCGATCCGAACTGCTCCACGGTCTCGCGGACGGCTCGTTCCGCATCGGCCGGCTTGGTCAGGTCGAAGCGGATGGGGTGAGCCTTTCCGGGAAACTTAGCGACGAGTTGGGCGACATTATCCGGATTGCGGACGGCGAGAACGGCCTGATGGCCGCGGTTGAGGGATTCCTCCGCGATGGCGCGACCGAAGCCTGTCGAGGCTCCCGTGATCAGGATCGTCTTCATGTTCTTTCACCCTCGTTTCTTGAGCCGCTGAGTGCCAGATCAAACTCGAACGATCCTCCACTCCACTTGCTGACCGGTCCCGAGATGGAGCCAGGCGTAGCTGGGAGGGGCGCCCTTGTTGGCCTTGCCGATGCTGCCTGGATTCAGGATCCGAACGCCGTCGACCACCTCATCCCTCGGCACATGAGTGTGGCCATGAAGCAGGAGGCGGATGGTGCCCAGTTTCGTCGGTCTCGGCGGGATATGGATGAGTCGGCAGGTCACACCGTGGCGCTCAAGGAGTTCCTCCATCGGCCAAGGCTGGAAAAAGTCATTGTTTCCCTTCACCACGGTCACGGGAGGGCCGAGGCGCCGGACCAGTTCCAGCGTTCCCTCCCGGCAGACGTCTCCCAGATGCCAGATCTCATCGGCGGCGGAGATGGCTTCGGCCACCGATTCGGGAAAGCGGTTGTGGGTATCGGCGATGACGGCGATGCGGAGCATGGGCTATTAGCGGTTTAGACTGTTAGGCTATTAGGCTGTTAGGCGTCTGCAAAAGAAGCAATCGAAAGGGGAGCGGACGTTTTCCAGAGCTTCATCTTTTCTCTCTCTGCAATCTCTCGACCTTCGACTCTCGATTGACGCCACTTCCTCTCGGAAGCGGTGGCGCCCCGTTGGGGCTACCTTCGTTAGTCTGCCGCGCCGCATCCCGGCGGCTTGGCTCTCGACTGGAGACTTTTTTCCACCTTCCCACTTTCCTCCCGTCGGCCACCTCTTTAAGCTGGCCGATATGTGGAAAAGCGCGCATGAGCATGTCCTGAAACTGACCGTTTACGAGCCCGGCAAGCCTGTCGAGGAGCTGGCCCGCGATCTCGGCCTGCGCGAGGAGGAGATCATCAAGCTCGCCTCCAATGAGAACCCGCTCGGCCCCTCCCCCAAGGCACTCGAAGCGATGCGCCGCACACTGGAGCGCTCCCACTTCTATCCCGACGGCGGCGGTTACGAATTGCGCGGAGCTGTTGCAGAGCGCCTCGGCATGGCCCGCGAGAATGTCGTCTTGGGCAACGGCTCCAATGAGATCATCGAGTTCATCGGCCATGCCTTCTTCCGCCCCGGCGACGAGGTGGTGGTGGCACGTCATTCCTTCGCGGTCTACAAGCTGATGGCCCAGCTCTTCGGTGCCGACACGGTCGAGGTTCCCGATCCCGGATACACCGCCGATCTCGACGCCATGCTGGCGGCCATCACGCCGAAGACCCGCACCGTCTTCATCGCCAATCCGAACAATCCCACCGGCACCATGGTCGGCCAGGAGGCGATCGACCGCTTCATGGCGAGGGTTCCCGATCATGTTCTGGTCGTCTTCGACGAGGCCTACCACGAGTTCCTCGACGACGAGGCCGCTCCAGACGTGCTGCCGTATGTCCGCGCGGGCCGGAATGTCGTCGTGATGCGCACCTTCTCCAAGATCATGGGACTGGCCAATCTCCGCATCGGCTACGGCATCACCACGCCCGAGCTGGCCGCCGTCCTCCAGCGCACCCGCCAGCCCTTCAATGCCAACGGCATCGCCCAGGCAGGCGCTCTTGCGGGACTCCTCGATGAGGAGCACATGAGGAAGACCCGCGAACTCACGCATGAGGGCCGCGAGTATCTGGAGAGCGAGTTTGCGGCGATGGGACTCGGGTATGTCCCGAGTGTCGCCAACTTCGTCCTCGTCAATGTCGGCGACGGCAATACTGTCTTCCAGGCGATGCTCCGCAAGGGAATCATCCTGCGGGCGATGGCCAGCTACGGCCTTCCCGAGTGGATCCGCATCTCTGTCGGCACCATGGAGCAGAACCTCCGCTGCATCGAGGAACTCAAGGCCCTCGCCGCAGAAGGAAAGCTGGCGGCGGCCAAGTAACCGTGAAGGAAACCATTGCCGCGCTGGCCACACCTCCCGGCGAGGGGGCGCTTGCCGTGATCCGGATGAGCGGACCACTTGCCCTGACCATCGCTGACGCAGTTTTTCGCGGATCCGGGAGACCCTCTGCTATCCAGGAAAGGAACGTCTCCTTCGGCAGGATCATTGATTCCCATGGTGAGGTCATCGACGAGGTGCTGCTCACGGTCTTCCGCAACCCCCGCAGCTACACGGGCGAGGATCTTGTTGAGATCAGCGGTCACGGGGGGTCACTGGTTGCCTCGCGCGTGCTGGCCGCGGTGCTTGGGTCCGGTGCCCGCATGGCCCGTCCGGGCGAGTTCACCGAGCGGGCCTTCCTCAACGGCAAGCTCGACCTGACCCAGGCCGAGGCGGTCATGGATCTCATCAGCGCCCAGACCCCGCGCGCCGCAAAAGCCGCCGCCGGTCAGTTGGAGGGACGCTTGGGCGATGAGATCAATACGCTTCGCTCCGACCTGCTCGGATGCGTCGCCCACCTGGAGGCCTTCATCGACTTTCCCGAGGAGGGGATCGATCCGGAAAGCGGTGCGGCGTTGCGGAAACGCATGGAGGGCATTGCCGATCATCTGGAGCGGTTGCTTTCCACGGCAGACGAGGGACGTCTTCTCCGCGAGGGAATCACGCTCGCCCTCTGCGGCGCCCCGAATGCCGGAAAGTCGAGCCTGCTCAACCGCCTGCTCGGCTCGGAGCGCGCCATCGTGAGCGCCATCCCCGGGACCACCCGCGACACCATCGAGGAGCGCGCCAGTCTCGGAGGGTATCCCTTCCGTGTCATCGATACCGCAGGTCTCCGCGAGACCTCCGATCCCGTCGAGCGCGAGGGGGTGGAGCGCGCGCGCCGTGCCGCCGAACAGGCGGATATCCGGATCCATCTGGTCGACGCCTCGGCGCAGAACGGACCGGTGACTTCGCTCTTCGGTGAGGAGATGGTGGTGCTCAACAAGATCGATCTGGTCGCCGACCGGCATCCTCTTTCCTCCGTTTCCGCGTCGGCCTGCATCTCGTGTCAGACGGGCGAGGGGATCGATTCGCTGATCACCTCCATCCTGGCCAAAGTGACGGGACGTTCCGAAGGAGAGTCGCTGCCGGATGGCGCCGCCATCAATGCCCGCCATCAGGAATGCCTCAAGCGCGCAGCAGCGGCTTTGCAGGCAGCCATTGCCCTACTCGCTGTCGGCGAACCGCCGGAACTCGTCGCCGTGGAACTTCGGAGTGCCCTTGGTGCCGTCGGTGAGATCGTGGGCGATGCGGGAACCGAGGAAATCCTCGGGAAGATCTTCTCGAGCTTCTGCATCGGGAAGTAGGGGGCGGCCGAGAGGCTGTTAGCGGTTTAGGCTGAAGGCTGTTAGGTCAGAGGCGTGGATGTCTGCGGGAGGCTCCAGTGCGCTTCCTCACTGGGTGGTTCCCTATCTCCTATATCACAGCTCCTAGCTCCTAGCTCACATCACCCCCACGAACCCAACTATCGCAAGAGTTTTGAATAGCTTCATTGGGGAGATGCGGGAAAAGCTGATTCTATGTGGTTCGGAGAGGGTGATACTAAAAAATATTAACTTGATTCCTATTCGTAGTCACCTTTTGGAGCTTTTCTGTAAATATAGACAAGATTCGTATCTCCCCAAATAAAGTATTCCTTGTTGAGTAGATAGATTAAATTGCCCTTCTTGTCCTTATCTTCAAAGTACAGGTTGTTTGTGATCTTCCATGTTCCATGAGTTGTGCAGTCTGGAAGCATGATCCATGTTCCGTTCGCATTGTAGCGATAGCCATGCCTGGGAGAATTCCAATCACCGATCAATAAATCAGGAGTGTTGATAGAATCTACGGGAGGTGGAAGTTGTGAAATTGCATGAGCCACGGCACCACAGTCCAACTTCCGGTGTCCCTTAATGCCTTGATTAGCTTCTTTGAAATACTTTTCCCAAAGGCGAACAAGGTTAATGATATAGGACTGACGAGATTCTTCCGTATTCTTATTCGATGAAGCTTCAAATTCCTTTTTGAGAGCAACCAACTCTTTTGGATCGTCAGAACATACTCCATTCCCAATTATCCCAACACCCACCAACCCGACCAATGCAAGAGTTTTGAAGAGGTTCATTGGGGAGTGGGGGATGAGTGCAGGGATTTATATTCCTGAGACCAAAGAATGGCTTCCAATGGAACCCCCGACATCTCCGCCCATTTCTCGGGATGATCTTTCTTTCCTGCTTTAATGCCATCGGTCCAACCATCCTGATATGCAGAGAAGGTCTCTCCCATTACTCCCATATGACAGCCGATATCAACTGCTGCTAGTATGGATCGATAGCCACGCTGATACTCTTCCAAATACACAGCCTTCTTTTTTGAATCAGAATCGTAGGGAGTCGTTGGCGGAATAGGAACTGGTAGTTTTTTTGCTGCCTGAAGTCGATCCAGCATAATATCCCGCACTACAGGAGTTCTTTTTTTGTTTAACTCATCTAAGGAAGCATTGGATGCAGCATTAGAACTTTCATTCTCTCCATAAGCCATCCCAACACTCACCAACCCAACCATCGCAAGAGTTTTGAAGATGTTCATTGGGGAGGGGGTGAAGATAGGAGATGGGTTATTTTTTTTATAAAAAACGGAAGAAATACTAGAATCATCCATAGTATTGCTAATATCCTTACTGTGGCTGTAGCTATTGGCTTCAATGGGAATTGAAAAGCCAAAAAGTTCAACATGAGCATAATCCACACAGAAAACGTTCCATAAGTATTATGTCTTTGGTGAGGAGATGCTGTGTAAGTGTTCCAAATTGCTAAAAGGAGAAAAACTATAAAGAAAACAAGGCATCCATAAGCAATCTTAGGAGGCATGTTCTTTGATGGTTCTGTCAGAAAGGATTTAACACTCATAGGAATAGTCTTTTTCGTTATACCAACCCGACCATCGCAAGAGTTTTGAAGAGGTTCATTGAGGAGTGAGGGATTTAGTAGGAGCAAGAATATCCAACTCCAGAAGAGAAGGATGAATAGAAATCAATTGAACCATCTGGAGATATAACTCGTAATCTTCTGTTGCCCATTCTTGATCTGAAACACCTTCTTTATGAAATTTTAGATAGGGGGATTTAAGTCTATCTAAAGTCATTTCAAAATACCTATGTAGATACCATTGCGTGTTCTGTATTGCATATTGGTATCTCATTTTTCTATCTTCATTTCGTAGTCTTTCCATCATACTGGTGTATTCAGGACTATTCTGATCTCCTCCGTACGCAATGGAATAATTCATACCTGCTCCTTGAGCAGTATAATTAGGAATCTTCATAGTAGATAATTGCTTTGAAAGATTATCTGCGAGATTAATTACAGTCTTAATATTTTCATTTGTTCGTAAATTATGAATTCCTGTTACACACGAGAGAAGTGTATCGTAAATATGAACGCTAATCCTCAGGCATTCTGGTATTTCATTAACATCTTTAGGGGAGTCTATCCTCTGAGGTGCAAGCTCGAGAAAACTGCTGTAGAGATTTAGTGCTTTTTTAAAATCTTGATCAGTTAGATTCTTTGCATTGATGATGGAATGTATCTTCTGTTTAAGTTCTAAAGCTCCGTTTTTGGTTTGGTATATAACTGAAGAATCCCCATTCTTCCCATAGACCATCCCAACACACACCAACCCAACCATCGCAAGAGTTTTGAAATTCATTGGTTGTTCTGGTTGGGGAAACCGACGATGACCTTGACTCCAATTAGGCTGTTGCACGACCGCTTGCAAGAGGGAAGTGTGGTGGGAGGAAGATGCTGTTAGCGGTTTAGGCTGTAGGCTGTTAGGTCAGAGGCGTGGATGTCTGCGAATTTCACGCGGCGGACGCAAGGGCGCTGAGGCAGAGAACTGAGATGCTCCACTCTGTATTAGCCACGGGAGTATCTACTCCAGGTGAGGGAACGAGGAGCTGCCTTGCTGTTTCCTCTCATACGGCTTAGAATCCAACAATGATCCCGATTGCTAAATCTGAGGGTAAGATCGCTGCTAAGAGGAAAGCCTCAATTCGTCGTTCCAATGCGATCGTGGCATTGGAAGGGTACAAGCCCACGAAGCTCGACCGTGAGCTCGACTCGCAGTTCATCTCGGGTCGCATCACGCGATCCCAAGCCATCGCCCGAATCAACCGGGAAGCCCGGATGCTGGCCAATAAGTCGAAGTCCCGCGGGCTCGTTGCTGCGTGATGGCGTTGGATCTCTGAAGACCAGCAGGCCCTAGGCAGCGAGCAACCGCTTGGAATGCCTGGATTTGGTATGCGCTTCCGCTGCTCGCGCGGTCTGGGATTCCTCGGGAGTGGCTTCTCTGAAGCCGAATTCCTTCAGAATGGCATCGCAATCACGGACTGTGAAAACGTCCTTTGAGGACTTTTTCTTGCCCTTAGTGGGCAAGGAAGTCCTCGAGGTAGTTTTCGGCATTTTCTGTGAGATCGCGGATCGCATAGCGGAAGGCTTGCTTTAAAGACAATTTAGTCACGCGCAGTTTTCCCCGCAAGCCCTCGTTCAAACCAAGGACATCCCGATGGGGGTAACCATGCGCCGTGTCGTAGCGGGAGATGTCGAGCCAGCGGCCATCGTGAAGTGTGAGTAGAACCACCGCGAAGGAAATCACTTCGCCATCTTGAGTCCTGCGTCGAACAAGAAGCTGGAACTCCCCAAAGAAAACGACCCACTCCTTTTTAGGCATACCAGTTCAGGGTTACAGATAGTGCTCATCAAGGAAAGGCTTGCCCGCGCTTCTCTCGCCTTCCTGATTTCCTGATTTCCTGATTAATCTCTTCCCGATGGACGTTTACACGCGACTGCTCCGCCCGATTTTCTTCTCCCTCGATCCCGAAGAGGCGCATGACGCCGTGCTGGCGATGTTGGAGACCGCATCCGAATTGTCTCTGGGGCCGGGGTTTATCCGGCTCACCGCTGGAAAGGCTCTTCCCCCGAGCCCTCGCACGGTTGCCGGGATCACCTTTCCGAATCCCGTCGGACTTGCCGCGGGGATGGACAAGAACGCGCTCGCCCTTCCTGCCTGGGAGG
Source organism: Spartobacteria bacterium (assembly GCA_947482345.1). GTDB lineage: Bacteria > Verrucomicrobiota > Verrucomicrobiia > Chthoniobacterales > UBA6821 > UBA6821. The sequence goes on along the minus strand of CANKJN010000031.1, from coordinate 13,160 downwards.
CTCTCGGATTCGGATTCGCCGAGATCGGAACCGTGACCGCCCTGCCCCAGCCGGGCAATCCGAAGCCCCGTCTCTTCCGCTATCCCCATCAGCAGGCGCTCATCAACCGCTTTGGCTTCAATAACGAGGGGTGCGAGGCCGTGGCGGCACGCCTCGAGGGACTCCATGCCTCTGGTCGGTGGCCGCGGATCCCCGTGGGCATCAACATCGGCAAATCGAAGGTCACTCACGCGGAAAAAGCCCACGAGGACTACTTGATTTCCTACAAGCGCTTTCACGCGCTCGGCGACTACGTCGTCATCAATGTCAGTTCCCCCAACACGCCCGGCCTGCGCGACCTCCAGTCGACCGAGGCGCTTGGAAAAATCATCCGCACCCTCCGCGACTGGGAGGGAGAATCCCGCAGGCCGCTCTTCGTGAAAGTGGCACCCGACCTTGCCGAGGAGGATCTCACCGCGATCGTCCGACTTGCCGAGAGCGAACAACTCTCCGGCCTGATCGCGACGAACACCACGCTCGATCATTCCTCGCTTCCTGCCCAGGAGGACCAGGTCGGCGGCCTGAGCGGCGAACCGGTCCGTGCCCGCTCTCTGAATGCCCTGAAGGTCATCCGTCGGCACACCAAGCTTCCCGTGATCGCCTGTGGCGGCATCGGTGACGCCGCCTCCGCCCGCGAGCGCTTCGATGCTGGGGCCGACCTCCTGCAGATCTACACCTCCTTCATCTACCAAGGCCCCGGAGTGCTTCGAACATTGTCAGCCGCTATATAGGCTTTTGTCTGGCGGTTCTCCGAGCAGGTAACGCAGCCAGACAGCTTCCCTTGCTCGCGCCTCAAGGGTTGGGGGGACTTGTACCTTTGGCCAGCGTCGGATCAGACGGGACAAGACCGCTATGGGTATTGCCGCCGTCTTCCCTCCTTGGCCAACGGAAAAATCACCGCCAACGCGGATCTCCCGAGTTTTCAGACAGTCTCTAAGAAGCGCTGTGCCTTTTCACTTCATCATTCATCATTCATCATTCATCATTTTCCCCCCATGTCCTCCGCTCCCGACACGACCCTCCTTCTCGGCCACTCTCCAGATCCCGACGACGCCTTCATGTTCTACGCCATGGCGGCGGAGAAGATCGACCTCATGGGCTACAAGTTCCAGCACATCCTCCAGGACATCCAGACGCTCAACGAGCGCGCGATGCGCGGCGAACTGCACCTCTCGGCCGTTTCGATCCACGCCTACTCCCACCTGCTCGACAAGTATGCCCTGCTACCCTGCGGCGCCAGCATGGGTGACGGCTACGGCCCGATGTTCGTGGATCTTAAGGGACAAGGCCCCGCTGCCGATGCCTCGCTCGAGGAGAAGAAGGAGTGGCTCCGCACGAAGAAGATCGCCGTCCCCGGCCTCATGACGAGCGCTTTCCTGAGCGCCCAGCTTTTCCTGGGCAGGGAATTCAACCACACCGTCGTTCCCTTCGATGAGATCTTCGATGCCATCCGCAGCGGATCGGTCGACGTCGGCCTCATCATCCACGAGGGGCAACTCACCTACTCGAACGAGGGCTTTGAGAAGATCGCCGACATGGGCGAGTGGTTCAAGGCGGAGACCGGACTCCCGCTTCCGCTTGGCGGTAATGTCATCCGCAAGGACTTTACCCCCGCTCAGCGCACCGAGCTCAATGTCATCATGAAGGAGAGTATCCGCTACGGTCTCGAGCATCGGAAGGCGGCCGTCGATCACAGCATGGCCCATGCCCGCGGGATGGAAGTTCCCCTGGCCGACGAGTTCATCGGCATGTATGTGAACGACTACACGCTCGACTACGGCGAGAAGGGCCGTGACGCGATCAGGGAGTTCCTTGGGCGCGCCGCCGATCAGGGCCTCGTGCCCCGTCTGGACAAGCTCGAGTTCGTCAGCTGACGAAACTTGCTTTCTCGGGCGACTGTAATTCGGCGAGAAAGCAAGGCGGCCAAGTGTAGCTGCGGAGAAGGCCTCTGGTAAGTAGGTACGAAACAACTGCAAAGATCACCCTGGATTCAAGGCTTGGAAGTTTGGATGCCGCAGTAGGCCGTCAAGCGAAGCTGTAGTCAACTACTGCGAGCGTAGGCGAACACCCTGTGGCGCCTAGGGAAGCGCTGATTTAATCCCATGAAGGCCACTGAAGACCATTTGCTGATTTTTGAAGGCGCGAGTGCTGGGCGATACCCGCAGCGGTCTCGCCCGAGCGAGCAACGCCACAAAAATCGACAAATGGCTTCAGCCCTCCGGGTTGCGGAGATCCAAGCCAAAGGCCACAAAGCCTTTGGCTTCGTGGCGTGGCACGGGGGCCAGCTGCGTTGGCTTGGTACTTTGCTTGCCCTGCCGTTGCTTCGCATCCGTTACGGCTTTCCGCAACGGCCTCTATGCGATTAAATCAACGCTTCCCTAAATCCCAAGCCTACTTCTTTACGAAGTCCGCGATGCGTTCGACGGCTATCTTGATCTGATCCATCGCGGTCGCATAGCTGCAGCGGACATACCCTTCGCCGCATGTTCCGAAGGCGGTGCCGGGAACGACGGCGACATTCTTGGTCTCGAGCAGCTTGAGCGAGAACTCCCTGCTGGTCAGGCCTGTGCCGCGGATGTCGGGGAAGACGTAGAAGGCACCCTTGGGCAGGTGGCACGGGATGCCAGCCTCGTTCAGCGAGGAGACGATGAAGTTGCGGCGAAGGCGGTATTCCTCGCGCATGCGCTCCATGCTGCGGGTGCCGCGCTCCAGGGCCTCGACGGCCGCCTCCTGCGCCATGATCGGTGCACAGAGCATGGAGTACTGGTGGATCTTCATCATCGCCTCGATGATGTCGGCGGGCCCGCAGGCGTAGCCGATGCGCCATCCCGTCATCGCGAAGGCCTTGGAGAATCCGTGCAGGAAAACCGTTCGCTCCTTCATGCCCGGGAGGGCGGCTATGGAGTGGTGCGGCAGCTCGTCATAGGTGAGTTCGCTGTAGATCTCGTCGGTGAGGACCACGAGATCGTGCTTCGCGGCAAAGGCCGCGACCTTCTTCAACTCCTCAAGAGGCATCACCGCTCCGGTCGGGTTGGTCGGGAAGTTGAGCATCAGCACGCGAGTCTTCTTGGTGAGGGCTTTCTCGAGATCGGCCGCGCGGAGCGAGAATTCATCCTCGCCGCGTGTCGCGACGGGAACGGGAACGCCTCCCGCCAACCGGATGCTGGGGCCGTAGGAGACGTAGCACGGTTCGTGGTAGAGGACCTCGTCGCCGGGATTAAGCAGGGCCCGGAGCGCCAGGTCGATGGCCTCGGAGACGCCGACGGTCACGATGATCTCGTCGTGGGGATTGTAGGAGACGGAGAAGTGCTTCTCGACATAGGCCGCGATGGAGCGGCGGAGTCGCGGGGAGCCAAGGTTGGAGGTGTAGCCTGTCTTTCCCTTCTCCAGGGAATAGACTGCGGCCTCGCGGATGTGCCACGGGGTGACGAAGTCGGGTTCGCCGATGCCCAGCGAGATGACATCCTTCATCGACTGGACGATCTCGAAGAAGTCGCGGATTCCCGAGCGGGGGATGTTACGGACGTGGTCCGCGATGCGTGAACTGCTCATGGCACTGTTCCCGGTTCTTTCAGCTGGGCGTGTCACGGGGTCACCGCGAGGCGCTCGGGAGCCTCCTCGACGGCGTGCAGGAGACCGTTCTCCTTGTAGGTCTTGAGACGGAAACGGGTCGCGCAAGACTGGACGGCCTCGATCGTGCTCAGCTTGTCAGCGACGAAAGAGGCGACCTCGCGCAGGGAACGGCCGTCGACGATGACAAGCAGATCATAGCCGCCGCTCATCAGATAGACACTCTCGACTTCCTCGAATCCGGCGATCCTGTTGGCGGTCCGGTCGAAGCCGCCCTCGCGCTCCGGGGTCACGCGCACCTCGATGACGGCCGTCACGGCATCGGCATCGTATTTCTCGCGGTTGATCACGGCCTGGTAGCCGAGGATGGTCCCGTCGGACTCGAGCTTCGCGATCTTGGCGGCGACTTCCTCCTCGCTCTGGCCGAGTTGGCGGGCGAGATCGGCGCGGGGAATCGCGGAATTCTGGCGGAGAAGGCGGATCAGGGAGTCCATGGCCGCAGTATCGCTGCCGAAGGGCAGCGATACAAGGCTGTTAGGCTGTAGCCTATTAGACTGTTAGGGAAGCGCTGATTAAATCCCATGCAGGCCGCTGAAGAGCATTTGCTGATTTTTGAAGGCGCGAGTGCTGGGCGATACCCGCAGCGGTCTCGCCCGAGCTAGCAACGCCGCAACGACGAGCGGCGGGAGCCGCGTCGTAGCCTGCGTAGCAGTCCGAAGGACGAGCCCGTCGGGAGACGGCGAGGCAAAAATCGACAAATGGCTTCAGCCCTCCGGGTTGCGGAGATAACCGGCTGAGGGCTGTGTTGGCTTGGCGCTTACAGCCCACTGCGGGGATGCTCGCGCCAAGCCGCCTTGCCCGCGGCCCATTCTTACCGCAACGGCCTCTATGCGATTAAATCAGCGCTTCCTTAGGACAAGGCATGGGACTCAGCCCTTCCCTAATAGCCTTCAGCCTTCAGTCTATTTACCTGCGCCTTCGGCGCCCTCGATCCATGCGAGCGCTTTGTCGTAGCTCTTTTTCTCCAAGTAGTGACGGAACTGGGGGTCGAGTTCGCCGGAGGGAAGGGCGGTGATCAGGGTGTCGATCCGTGTCGAGGCATCGATCAGGCGTTGGAGGTGAGCCGCCTGATCGCGGTCGCGGTGGGCGTGATCGGCGATCACGGTGAGCCGTTCTCGCAGTGCATCGGCCAGGGGGGTGAGGTGGATCCCTCCCATCGGTTCAGGGCAGGACGTTCTGCCCGTGCTGTCTGAGCAGGTGGTCGCAGATCACCAGATTCACCATGGCCTCGACCATTGGGACGGCGCGGGGCAGTACGCAGGCGTCGTGTCGTCCGCGCGCCGCCAACTCCGCCGCCTCACCCGAGACGGTGACGGTCTGCTGGGCCTTGGCGATCGTGGCGGTGGGCTTGAAGGCGATGCGGAGGAAAATATGCTCTCCGTTGCTGATGCCGCCCTGGATGCCGCCGGAGCGGTTGGTGGCGGTGTGAACCTTTCCGGCTTCCATGACGAAGGCGTCGTTGTGTTCGCTTCCTGTCTGGCGCGTGCCGGCAAAGCCGCTTCCGATCTCGAATCCCTTGGTGGCGGGCAGGCTCATCATCGCCTTGGCGAGATCTGCCTCAAGCTTGTCAAAGACCGGCTCCCCGAGTCCGGCGGGAACGCCGCGGACGACGCACTCGATCACGCCGCCGACGCTGTCCCCCCGCGAGCGGACCTCCTTGATCCGCTGGATCATGGAAGCGGCGGCTTTCGGATCGGGGCAGCGCACGGGAGTCGCGTCCACTTCGGCGGTCGTCACGGCCGAGGCGTCGACGGAGGAGTCGATGTCGTGGATCGAGCGTACCCAGGCGACGGCCTCGTAGCCGGGGTGAAGGGTGCGGATGACCTTCCGGGCAACGACCGCGGCGGCAACGCGGCCGATCGTCTCGCGGGCGGAGGAGCGACCGCCACCCTCCCAGTTCCGGATGCCGTATTTGGTCTGATAGGTGAAATCGGCGTGGGAGGGCCGGAACATCGTCTCCATCTCGGTGTAGGCGGAGGGCCGGGCATCCTTGTTGTCTACGGCTATCAGGATCGGGGTGCCGAGAGTCCGGCTTTGAAAGACCCCGGAGAGGATCCGGCATCGGTCCTCCTCTTGACGGGGGGTGACGATGTCGCTCTGGCCCGGACGGCGACGGTCGAGTTCGACCTGGATCTCCTCGGGGGTGATCGGAAGCCGGGAGGGGCAGCCGTCGATGACGCAGCCGACGCCCCCTCCATGGGATTCCCCCCAGGTGGAGACGCGGAAAAGAGTGCCGAAGATACTGGCCATAAGTGGTGATTATGCCGGGCCAGGGTGCCTGATTCACGAAAAATCGCCCCTCCTCCCCGACCGGGCTACGGAGGCTGATCCGGATGACGGGGGGAGGGGGTGCTTGACGCGCCTCCCGTCACCTCTTATTCCATCTGATGCAGCCATAGATTGCATCCGCGTCCGGCAACGCCCCTTGACCGCCCCAAGTCGGTGAGAGGGCTCCGCCACATGCCGCGCCTGTTGTCACAGCGCCCGACCACCCCACTCTTCACCTTCAGCCACCGACCCAACCATGTTCAACAAACTCCTCGGATTCCTCTCCAGCGATATCGGCATCGATCTCGGAACCGCCAACACCCTTGTCTTCGTGAAGGATCACGGAATCGTTCTCCGCGAGCCCTCCATCGTCGCCGTCAAGTCCGGCACCACCCACGTCCTGGCCGTCGGTGACGAGGCCAAGCGGATGCTCGGCCGCACACCCGGGAACATCTCCGCGATCCGCCCCCTCAAGGACGGCGTCATCGCCGACTTCGAGATCACCGAGGCGATGCTCCGCCACTTCATCACCAAGGCCCACGGCCACCGGCGCTTCGTCCGGCCCCGCGTCGTCATCGCCGTCCCGAGCGGCATCACCGAGGTCGAGAAGCGCGCAGTCAAGGATTCCGCCATGCACGCCGGTGCCCGCGAGGTCTACCTGATCGAGGAGCCGATGGCCGCCGCGATCGGTGTCGGTCTCCCCGTCACCGATCCCGCCGCCAACATGATCGTCGACATCGGCGGCGGCACCACCGAGGTGGCGATCATCTCGCTGGCCGGCATCGTCTTCAGCCGCAGCGTCCGCGTCGCGGGTGATGAGCTCGACGAGGCGATCATCAACTACCTCAAGCGCGCCTACAACCTCTTCATCGGCGAGCGCACCTCCGAGGAGATCAAGCTCCGCCTTGGCAGCGCCTACCCGCTCGAGAAGGAACTCACCATGGAGGTGAAGGGACGCGACCTCGTCGCCGGACTTCCCAAGACCGTCACCATCACCTCCCAGGAGATCCGCGAGGCCCTGAGCGAGCCCGTCTCCCGGATCGTCGAGGCGGTGCGCATCACCCTCGAGCGCTGCCCTCCCGAACTCTCCGCCGATCTCGTCGACCGGGGCATCGTCCTGGCCGGGGGCGGCGCCCTCCTGCGAGGCCTTGACAAGCTCATCAACGAGGAGACCGGACTACCCGTCCACATCGCCGAGGATCCCCTCAGCGCCGTGGCTGAAGGAACCGGCAAGGCGCTTCAGGAGATCGATTTCCTGAGGGCCGTCGCCTCCGTCGACCGCTCGAGGGCCTGATCTGGCTTGGTAGAGAGCCGCCTCGCGGGTGTGCTTGAAGCCTTACCACCAGAACCAGGACCATGAGAACCGGATCCAGATAGGACCGCTCAGCATGAAGAAACTCCAGATCGCAGCACTCGTCGCGCTGGTTATTGCCGTCGTGGCGTTCTGCACGCTCGATGCAGGCCCGCTGCTGCACCTGAAGTCCCGCTTGCTTGGGATTCTCTCGCCGATCAGCCGTTCCGGCAGCGCGGTCAAGAGCGGCATCGGAAGCCTCGGAAGGGATCTTATGACCCTTGACCAGCTCCAAGTCGAGTACGAGCGCGTACAGGCCGAGAACCACATGCTCCGGGCCGAGAACAACGGATTGCGCGATCTCCAGAAGGACAATGAGCACCTGAGGTCGGTCCTCGGTTACCGCGAACGCTCCGCCTTCCTCCTGGTGCCCGCTACGGTGCTCGGCCACGACGCCGGCGCCTGGTGGAGCACGATGAAGATCGGCAAGGGATCCCGTGACGGGATCGCCCCGGACATGCCGGTCATCACCGACAAGGGACTGGTGGGCAAGACAACGGCCGTCTCCTCGGACATGTCTGAGGTGTTGCTTGTCACCGACGAGAACTGCAAGGTGGCCGCGAAGGTGGAGGGAACCAGGGAGCAGGGAATCAGCGCCGGCACAAGGAATGGCGGCGGCGAGTTGCAGCTGACCTTTTTGAGCAAACTGGCTGATCTTCAGCCCGGGCAGAAAGTTTACACGGCGGGCGTGAGCGGGGGGATCTTCCCCTCCGGCATCTCACTCGGCACTGTGAAGAGCTTCCGCGCCCGCGAACTTGACGGCGAAGCCGTCCTCGAGCCCGTTGCCGACACGGGCAGTCTCGAGGAGGTCTTTGTCATCACCGGGGCGAAATGAGGCATACCATCCTGTTCCTGCTGCTTCTGGTCCTGCTCCCCGTCTCGGTGGCGGTGCAGGACCTGCTCCCCGGGATCCCTCCCGCGCAGGAGCGCCTGCTCCTGCTTCCGGTGATCTTCGCTTTCGGCGTACTGGCGCTGCCCCTCGTGCCGGCCCTCTGGTTCGCCCTGCTGACCGCGATCGTGCAGGGACTCTCCCTGCTTCAGATCCAGTCGGGCCAGGCTGAGATGGGACTCACCGTGCCGGTTGTGTTCTTCCTGGGTTGGGCGATCGTTCTGCAGATGGCAAGCGAGGCGACCCACGGCATGCGCTGGGAGCTCCATGCCCTCGGAAGCGCCCTGGTCACCCTGACGCTGATGGCGGGGGAGTTCCTGCTACTATGCGCCAGGAGGGGAGGGTTCCCTCTCGACGGCGCCGTGCTGCTGAAGCTCGCCGTCCCATCGGCCGCCGCCCTCCTGCTTGCACCTCTGCTCTACCTGCTCCTGAGATCCCTAGTCCCCCTGTCCCCGTCTCCCGCCGAGCCGTCGACCGCACCCAGACAGCCCGGCTTCGGCCTCTGAAACCGACACGGCAATGAGACAGGAAGAGACACTCCGCAAGATCCTGATTCTGGGAGGCATCCTTGCCGTCGCGCTTCTCCTGCTCATTGCGCGGATGTGGTACGTGCAGATCATCAAGGGCCCCGCCTACAAGGCCCGGATCAAGGGCCACTCCCAGCTCACCGTCCGCCTTCCCGCCGTGCGCGGCGAGATCTGCGACCGCAACGGCGTGCCGCTTGTCGAGAACCGCGCCAGCATGGAGGTCGAGTTCTACCTGCCCGACATCGTCCGTGCCTGGAGGGAGGAGCACGGCTCGGTTCCCAAGCGGAAGTACTGGGGTCTTGATCACGGGATGCGCGCGGTCAAGGAAGAGGCCGACATCGTGAAGATCGTGAATGAGTCGATCGTCCCTCGCCTCGAGAAGCTCGGCTTGGCGGGCGACTACAACACCCGCAAGCTGCAGGTGCACTTCCGTGACAACGCCGAGGTCCCCTTCGTCTACCGTCAGGATCTCGACTTCGAGACGATGGCCCGCTTCAGCGAGAACAACCTCGATCTCCCGGGCGTCACCGTCACGCTCAAGCCCGTCCGGCACTACGTCTACGGGGCGCTTGCGCCGCATCTCTTCGGTTACGTCGGCGTCCCCAAGGAGATCGACAAGGAAGAGGCCTCGCGCTTCAGCTTCTACCAGCCCGACATCGAGGGGAAGGCCCAGATCGAGGAGGCCTATGACGACGTGCTCCGCGGCACCCCGGGGACACGCTTCCTCCAGCGCAACGCGCGCGGCGTGATCGATGGCGAGACCTCGCGGATCGAGCCGAAGCAGGGCGCCAAGGTCTTCCTGACCATCGACGCCCGCATCCAGTACATCGTCGAGAAGGCCCTTCGCGTGGTAGGTCGCGGCGCCGCCGTCGTCCTCGACCCGAACACCGGCGAGATCCTCGCGATGGCCTCGGTCCCCTCCTTCGATCCCAACAGCTTCGTCCCCTCCATCTCCAAGTCCGAGTGGGAAAAGCTCTCCAAGGACAGCACCGACCCGCTCATGAACCGGGCCATCAACGCCTACGCCCCCGGCTCCATCTTCAAGCTCTGCACCGCGCTGGCCGGCATCCGGGCTGGGGTCGGCACCAAGGACTACGACTGCACGGGCGGCGTCCAGTACGGCGACAAGTTCATGAAGTGCTGGGTGCTCACGGCCAAGCCGCAGAAGCCGCCCCACGGCCACCAGGATCTGAGCGAGGCCATCAAGAACTCCTGCAACGCCTACTTCTTCCAGTATGGCAATGCCGCCGGGATCGACCAGATCGACGCCGTCGGCGGGATGCTCGGGCTCGGCCAGAAGACAGGTGTTCCGCTCAACAACGAGGCAACCGGCATCCTTCCCGGCCCGGCCTGGCTGGCCCAGAACTACCCGCGCGAACGCTGGAGCCCCGGACACACCGCCAACGTCTCCATCGGCCAGGGATTCGTCCTCACCACCCCCCTCCAGATGGCCGCCCTCGGCTCCGCCGTCGCCAACGGCGGAACCGTCTACCAGCCGCACCTGGTGGAGAAGGTCGTCGCCCAGGACGGCACCATCCTCAAGGAAGAGCCCGTCAAGGTGCGCGGCGACATCACCAAGGAGGGAGGCTTCACCCCCGAGCAGATCGAGAAGGTCCGCAAGGGCATGTGGAAGGTGGTCAACGCCGACGGCGGCACCGCGTCCAAGGCCCGGCTCAAGGGGACTGTCGTCGCGGGGAAGACCGGAACCGCGCAGTTCTGGCGTGGCCGCGAGAAGGACAACCACACCTGGTTCCTCTGCTTCGCCCCCTACGACAAGCCCCGCTACGCCGTCTGCGTCTTCGTACAGGGGGCCAAGTCGGGCGGTTCCGTCTCCGCCCCCATCGCGGCCAAGATCCTCGAGCAGATCTTCGCCATGGAAGGCGGGCAGGAGGTCAAGCTCGAGGCACTCGCTCCCGCGCAGGGCAACTTCCAGCATCTTGCCGGCATCGACTTCTCCAAGGAATTCCCTTCCCAGTACGGTGCCGACACCGAGGCCGTGCCCGACACGCCCGCCGACTCCGATGCGCCGGGCGGCGAATCCCAGAACGGAACCACGGGTGCCAAACCCGATATCCGCGAGGATGCCGACAGTCGCGCCAACAACCGCCAGAAGCAGCAGCCAGGCGGCCTGCAGAAATTCTTCAACTTCCTCGGCGGAGGCCGCTCCGCCGCACCGAAACAATCCAATTAGGTTGATAGGCTGAAGACTTTTAGACTGTTAGCAACGAATCCGAAATTTCCCGATCACCAAAACTCAACCCAACCTCCCCAACCAAAAACATCAATTCACGATCTTTTTCTTAAACCTCGAATTGCTGCCTTCGGCCGTGCAGTCATTAAGGTTTCAAGTTTCAGGTCTCATCCTTCGCCCTTGTAACCCCTCAGGCCCAACAGCCTTCAGCCTTCAGCCTTCAGTCTAATCAACCTAAAATCACCATGAGCATCATCGACACCGTCAAAAAATTCCTCGGAATGAAGAAATCAGGCCCCCGTATCGAGCTGGTCGTCAGCTGCGAGAAACTCGAGAAACGCGTCGCCCTCCTTGAGGATGGCAAGCTCGAGGAGTACTCCATCGAGCGTGACAGCGAACGCAACATCGTCGGCGGCATCTTCAAGGGGAAGGTCCGCAACATCGAGCACGGCCTCAAGGCCATGTTCGTCGACATCGGCTTCGAGAAGAACGCCTTCCTCCACTTCTGGGACGCCATCCCCGCCGCCCTCGACAGCGGCATCGAGGCCGTCCAGCGCTCAGGGAAGCCGGCACCCTCCAAGAAGAAACTCACCGCCAAGGACATCCCCAACGTCTATCCCGTCGGCAGCGAGATCATGGTGCAGGTCACCAAGGGGCCGATCGGCACCAAGGGGCCGCGCATCACCACCAACATCTCCATGGCTGGCCGCTACATGGTGCTTATGCCCTTCAACGACCAGTGCGGCATCTCCCGCAAGATCGAGGATCCCAAGGAAAGGGCGCGCCTCCGCAAGATCCTCACCGAGCTGACCCTCCCCGAGGGGATGGGCATCATCATCCGCACTGCCGGCGAGGGCCAGAAGGCACGCTTCTTCGTCCGCGACCTCGGCTTCCTCCTAGACCAGTGGCGCGAGGTGGAGAAGGGGATGAAGGAGAAGCCCGCCGCCTCGACCCTCATCCTTGAGCCCGACCTCGTCGACCGCACCGTCCGCGACCTCCTCACCGAGAACGTCGACGCCGTCCATGTCGACGACATCAAGGCGTCCGAGCGCATGCAGGAACTCGTCGGTCAGATCTCCAAGCGCGCCAAAAAATCGATCCACTTCTACAGCGGCCAGAAGCCGATCTTCGACAACTTCGCCGTCCAACCCCAGATCGACAGCGCCTTCCTCCGCCAGGTCTGGCTCCCGTGCGGCGGCTACCTCGTCATCGACGAGACCGAGGCGATGATCGCCGTCGATGTCAACACCGGCCGCAACAAGGGCAGCAAGGACATGGACAAGACCATCTTCCAGACCAACATGGAGGCCGCCGACGAAGTCGCCCGCCAGCTCCGCCTCCGCAACATCGGCGGACTCATCGTCGTCGACTTCATCGACATGAAGGGGCGCAAGGACCAGCAGGCCGTCTACCAGCGCATGCGCGACCGCCTGCGCCGTGACAAGGCCCGCACCCACGTCCTTCCCATCTCCGCGCTCGGCCTCATGGAGATGACCCGCCAGCGCGCCCAGGAGAGCCTCTCCAGCTCCCTCTACACCAACTGCGCCTACTGCCACGGCAAGGGAGTCGTGAAGAGCCCCATGACCATGAGCGTCGAGCTCCAACGCGCCCTCCACACCCTCATGAAGCGCCATGAGCATGAGATCCACGAGTTCAGGATCACGGTCCACCCCGAGCTGCTCAACCGCCTCCGCACCGAGGACGAGGAACTCCTCATCGACATCGAGCGGAAATACGCCGGCCGCCTCACCTTCAAGTCAGACCCGACCCTCCACGTCGAGAAGTTCGTTGTGGCGAATGCTATGACCAACGAAGATCTGAAAGTTTGACCGATGGGGGATTTTTGCGCGGGAGTTCGTTACTGTTGCCGCTCTCGCTCCCGCGAGTAGCGCCCTTACGGGCTACGCTAGCGCGTAGGCTATCCCGACCGCTCCCCCGGACCGGTATTCGCTTGCCGTAGGTTCCACTACGGCTGCGCTCACGCGCCTTCTCCCTCATCAAAAATCCCCGCAACGGCAAGGAGGCGACGCAGTTGCCTCAAACAGGTTATTATACCATTTCCATGATTAGTCTGGTGGAATTGGCGAAGGATTTTTGGTGATGGGCTAGAGCATTTTCTAGATAGTGTAGTCACGAGATAAGAGCCCAGAGAGCGATGCAGCGTATTTGGATAGCAGCCAGGAAGGAGGAGGCATTTTTCGCATAACGGGTGGCGATCCCTCTCCATCTTTTGATGTGAAGGAAGGCGTTCTCGACAAGGTGCCG